>CAZOUU010000107.1:0-5908 GCA_964583045.1 uncultured Lachnospiraceae bacterium
CCTTATGGTGATGTGGAGCAAGAGAATTTTTTGAATGGAGCATTGGAGATACATACACTTAGAAGCCCAGTGGAATTACTAGAATTAGTCCATAACATAGAAAAAGAGGCTAAGCGAGAGAGAATTATTCATTGGGGACCTAGAACCTTAGATATAGATATTGTATTTTATGATAATGAGATAATAGCTACAGAGGATTTAATAATACCACATATAGATATGGAAAATCGAAGCTTTGTATTAGAGCCTATGTACTCTATAGCACCATATGCTAGACATCCAATTTATAAGAAAACAATCAGTCAGTTATATAATGAGCTTAATAACCAATAAACTAACACAGGTAGGATATTATTATGAGAGACTTAAAAGATATAAGAGAAAATATAGATGAGGTAGATAAAGAGATTATAGCCTTACTAGAGAGGCGTATGGAGCTTGCTATGTATGTAGCCGATTATAAAAAGGGCACAGGCAAGGCTATATATGATAGAGAACGTGAGCTTGCAAAATTAGAAAAAATTAAAGGTTATACGGAGACAGATTTTAATAAGTGTGCTATGGAGGAGATATTTTTGCAAATTATGTCCATAAGCAGACGTTATCAGTATAGTCTTATAGGTGATAATGATAATTACATAGATAGTCTATATACAAATATAGATAAGTTACCTATATATGATAATACTAAGGTGGTATATCAAGGAGTTCCAGGAGCTTTTGCTGAGGAAGCTATGTATAAATTTTTTGGAGCCAACATATCTAACTATAATGTGGATACCTTTGAGAATGTGATGATAGAATTGGATAAGGGTAATGCCAAATATGGTGTATTACCTATAGAGAATTCTACCGCAGGATTTGTAAGTGGCATATATGATTTATTAGGAAGATATGACCTAACTCTAGTGGGAGAACAGATTATAAAGATTAATCAAGCTCTTCTTGGAGTAAAAGGAGCCACATTGTCAGATATTAAGACGGTTTGCTCTCATCCACAAGGTCTTTTACAAAGTAAAATCTTTGTGAAAAATCATAATTTGGATCAAATTGAGGTTGCAAATACAGCACTTAGTGCTAAGATGGTAGTGGAAAAGCAAGATAAGACCTTAGGTGCTATATGCAGCATTAAGAATGCAGAGCTATATGGACTTGATATTATTGAACCTAGAGTAAATGAAAATTCTGATAATTCTACTAGATTTGTTATTATTAGTAAAAAGAAGATATATACTAAGGCGGCTAGGAAGGTAGGTATTACATTTTCACTTCCTCATGAAAGTGGCAGCTTATATAATATATTGGCACATTTTATCTTTAATAATCTAAATATGACTAGTATAGAATCGGTCCCTATGGGAAATAAAACTTGGGAATATAGATTTTTTGTAAGCTTTGAGGGTAATCTTGCACAGACAGAAGTAAGGAATGCAATTAAAGGCATAAAAGAGGAAGTTGGGGATTTTAAGATATTAGGTAATTATTAGTAGAAAGAGGAGAAGCTATATGAGATACATGACATTTGCTGCAATAGATGTAGGCTCAAACGATATATCTATGAAGATATTTGAGGTTACTCAAAAGAATGGTTTCAAGGAGTTGGATTTTGTTAGTAATATGATAGAGCTAGGTAGCGATACCTATAAGAATGGTATTATTAAGAATGAGACTATAGATGAGTTATGTAGTATTCTAATGCGCTTTAAGACTAAGCTACAGGAATACAAGGTAGTAGAGTATAGAGCTTATGCCACTAGTGCTATTAGAGAAGCATCAAATTGTCAGATTATATTAGACAGAATAAAGCTAGAGACAGAGATAGATGTAAAAGTGCTCAGTAATTCAGAGCATAGATTTATGATGTATAAAGGTCTTGCAGCTAAGTATGATAATTACAAAGAGATTATAGAAAAAAATACAGCCTTAGTTGATATAGGTGCAGGAAGTGTACAGATATCTATATTTGATAAGGGTACTCTTAGCCTTACGCAGAATATACCAATAGGTGCGGTTAGAGTAAGAGATTATTTATCTATTATGCAGTTTAAGACGGTTAAGCTAGATAAGGTTATATTAGAGTATGTAAATAATGAAATAGAGACCTTTAGAAATCTATATCTTAGAGAAAAACAGATTAAACATATTATAGCTATTGGTGATGAGATAAATGGCTTGATTAAGACAGCACCAGAACTTAATCTAGATATGTTTATATCTCATGAGCAGTTTGAATACATTTACAATAAGATAGTTGATAAAAGTCCTGAAGAGCTTGCTAGAGAATTCAAGATACCTTTTGAGAGAGCTACCTTGTTAGTTCCTTCAGCTATAGTGTATCTAAGCTTTTTAGAACAGTCTAAGGCAGATATGCTATGGGCTCCAGATGTGGTACTATGTGATGGTATAGTATCGGATGTTATGGAGAAGGAGAAGAAGCTATTTATTGATAGAAGCTTTAATGTGGATATAGTAGCTTCTGCCCAAAGTATTGCTAAGAGATACAAATGTAATAAGATTCATATAAAGAATGTAACTACCATAGCACTTGCTATATTTGATAGCTTAAAGAATAAATATGGACTTACCCCAGTATCTAGAATGCAACTAGAATTAGCGGCTATACTTCATGATTGTGGTAAATTTATAAATATGAATGATGGAGCTAATAACTCTTACAATATCATAATGTCCACAGAAATTATGGGGTTATCTCATACAGAACGTGAAGAGGTAGCAAATATAGTAAAATATAATACGCTACATTTGCCATCCTATGATGAAGTAAGACCTTATATAGGAAAATGTGACTATATGAATATAGCTAAACTGGCTGCTATATTAAGAGTAGCCAATGTATTAGATAGAAGTCATAAGCAAAAGATAGAAAAATTTGCTGTAACGATAAAGGATAAGAATATTATAATAACAGCAGATACTATATCGGATTTAACATTGGAGGCCGGTTTATTTGACGAGAAGGCAAATTTCTTTGAAAGGGTATTCGGTATCAGACCAATACTTAAGCAGAAGAGGAGGTATAATAATGGCAGATAAAGTAAACAGCTATAATAAGCCAGAATATTTTGATAATCGTGAGCTTAGCTGGTTAGAGTTTGATAAGAGAGTATTAAGTGAAGCTAAGGATAAGAATATTCCTCTGTTTGAGAGAATAAAGTTCTTAAGTATAACAGCTTCTAATCTAGATGAATTTTTTATGATTAGAGTTGCATCACTTATGGATATGGTACATGCAGGATATAAGAAAAAAGATATATCAGGTATGACCCCTAGTGAGCAGTTAGAGAAAATACTTCCCAAAACTAGAAAGTTTATGGAAGCGCAATATAATACTTATAATAGGTCGCTACTTCCTTTGTTGGAAAAAGAAGGCTTGGTGGTAGTAAAAAGTCATGAACAACTAACTAAGGAGCAAAGCCTTTTTGTAGATGGAGTATTTGATAAGGATATATATCCTGTGCTTACCCCTATGGCAGTAGATTCTTCTAGACCATTTCCAGTTATACAGAACAAGACTTTAAATATAGGTGCCTTAATAGAAGATAAAAAGAATCCAGGTATTATAGATATAGCTACAGTTCAAGTGCCATCAGTGTTACCTAGAATTGTGAGAATACCTAGTGATAGCGAAGAAAAGATATGCGTTATTCTATTAGAAGAGATTATTGAGAAAAACTTAGATAAATTGTTCTTAAATTATAAGGTCATAAGCTCTCATCCATATAGAGTTATGAGAAATGCAGATTTAGCTATAGATGAAGATGATGCAGCAGATTTGTTAAAAGAGATTGAGAAACAGATAAAGAAGAGAAAATGGGGAGAGATAATAAGACTTGAGGTAGGAGAAGGAATAGACAAGAGATTACTTAAAGACCTTAAGAAGCAATTGGGTGTAGATGATGAGGCTGTATATAAGATAAATGGTCCACTAGACCTTACATTTTTAATGAAGGTTAATGGACTAGAGGGCTTTGAACATCTAAAGTATAAGAAGTATACACCACAACCAGTTAGAACTATTAACAGTGATGAAGATTTATTTACTCAGATTGCTAGACATGATATATTATTACATCACCCATATGATGAATTTACACCAGTTGTAGATTTCATAAAGCAGGCAGCTGTAGATCCTAAGGTACTAGCTATAAAGCAGACATTATATAGAGTTAGTGGTAATTCACCTATAGTAGCTGCTCTTGCTCAGGCAGCAGAGAATGGCAAGCAGGTTACTGTATTGGTAGAATTAAAAGCTAGGTTTGATGAAGAAAATAATATTATATGGGCAAAGAAACTAGAAAAAGCTGGATGCCACGTTATATATGGTCTTGTAGGATTAAAGACACATTCTAAGATAGCTTTGGTAGTAAGAAGAGAAGAAGATGGTATAAAGAGATATGTACATCTAGGTACAGGTAATTATAATGACATCACTGCTAAGCTATATACAGATATGGGATTATTAACAGCAGCAGATGCCATAGGTGAGGATGCAACAGCAGTATTTAATATGTTGTCAGGATATTCAGAACCACCTAAATGGAATAAACTAGCTGTAGCACCGATATGGTTAAAGGACAAATTTGTATCTCTTATAAGTAGAGAGACGGAGAATGCTAGGGCAGGTAAAGAAGCTAGAATTATAGCTAAGATGAACTCTCTATGCGATCCGATTATTATAGAAGCACTATATGAAGCATCGGCAGCAGGCGTTAAGATAGACCTTATTGTTAGAGGCATATGTTGTTTAAAGGTAGGCATACCAGGTGTTAGTGAAAATATAACAGTAAAATCCATAGTAGGTAACTTCCTAGAGCATTCTAGAATATTCTATTTCTATAATGATGGTTGGGAAGATGTATTTATGGGAAGTGCAGATTGGATGCCTAGGAATCTTGACAAACGTGTAGAGATCACATTTCCGGTAGAAGATGAACAGCTAAAAGGTCAGGTTATAGATATAATTAATCTACAGTTAGCAGACACTATGAAGGCTCATATATTACAACCAGATGGTACGTATGAGAAACAGGATTTAAGAGGAAAAGAAAAGATATGTTCTCAGGATGAATTCTGTAGGAGAGCTATGGAGGTTTCTAAGCATGAAGCAGTAGAACAGGTTAAGAGAGTATTTGAGCCTGTATTTAGTAAAAATGAGAAAAAAAATATTTGACATACCTATATGGATGTGTTATTATGTTAGACGTTGATGACATATATGTTATTAACTATACAAAGCAGAGTATCCACTCTCACCCTAGCATGTAGATGACTTGGGTTAATTAATAATATTTATATTATTTGATTATTTATGTGGATAGCTTGCTATCCACTTTTTTTAATCTGCTTTCTTATAGAAAGCAAGATTAGTACTTAGAGAATTTACCTTGGAGGTGTAGGACTATTAGCGAATTAATGATTAACGAACAGATTAGAGACAAAGAGATAAGACTTATTGGTGAAGAGGGAGAGCAATTAGGTGTTATGACTGCCAAAGATGCTATGAAATTAGCAAAGGACGCAGGACTAGACCTTGTAAAGATAGCACCAACAGCAAAACCACCAGTGTGCAAGATAGTTGATTACGGTAAGTACAGATATGAGATTGCACGTAAGGAAAAAGAAGCGAAGAAGAAACAAAAGACTATGGACATTAAGGAGATTCGCTTATCACCAAACATTGATACTAATGATTTGAATACTAAGGTTAATCAGGCTAGAAAGTTCTTGTCTAAGGGCGATAAAGTTAAAGTAACTTTAAGATTTAGAGGAAGAGAATTAGCTCATGTTAATCAGAGTAAAGTAATACTTGATAACTTTGCAGAACAACTTGCTGATATAGCAGTTATTGATAAGCCAGCTAAGTTTGAAGGTAGAAGTATGATAATGT
>CAZOUU010000108.1:0-5900 GCA_964583045.1 uncultured Lachnospiraceae bacterium
CATTCGGTGTCGGCCTCATCATATTATGTATCTCAGGTCTACCATCTACACTAAGCACTACATTGGACATCTCTTTGTTAGCAAATTCCATAACTTCATCTGACAACAACACTCCATTAGTAGTTAAGGTAAATCTAAAGTTCTTATTATGTTCCTTCTCTAAGCTTCTTCCATAGGCGACTATCTCTTTAACCACATCAAAATTCATAAGTGGCTCTCCACCAAAGAAATCTACCTCCAGATTTCTTCTGCTTCCAGAATTAGCTACCAGAAAATCTATAGCCTTTTTACCTACTTCCAGACTCATAAGGGATCTGTCACCATGATATTCGCCTTCTCCCGCAAAACAATATCTGCAAGCTAGGTTACAATCATGGGCTATATGTAAGCACAACGCTTTTACTACAGTCTTTCTCTTCTTAAAATCTACTATATATTCTTCATACTCATCAGGTGTAAATAATTCTCCCTCAGCTATAAGCTCTTCAACCTCGCTAATGCCAGTTAATATCTCTTCCTCTGGGTACTTATCTAACTTGGTGATTATGTCCTCTTTACTATTATTTTCATACAACTCGATAATATCATATACTACATCGTCTACTACGTGAATAGCACCACTGCATATATCTAATACAATATTATAACCATTGTTTTTATACTGGTGAACCATGGTTATCTCCTTTGATGTAATTACGCAACTAAAGAGGACTGCCCGATTAAGAGGCGGTCCCCTTTAATTATCTATAATCATTTTTATACTACTATCTGTTCTCACAGCTTTGATTACCAACTGTACATGAAGTCTTACAAGCTGATTGACAAGATGTCTGGCATTCACCACAGCCACCCTTTTTAACTGTATCTTTAAGTGTCTTGTTAGTTAATGTTTTAATATGTTTCATCTCTAACGCCTCCTTGATTACTTTAAATTGGATTATAACATAAAAGCGTATATAATCAAAGTATTTTTTTCAACTAAGCATACCACCTAATAGCAATCCCCATATAAACTTCTTTTCCTTAACCTTTTTACCTGTTAGAAACGCTCCTATAAAAGATGCCACTATGTATATAGCTATAATAAATATATTTACAATACTCTCTGTAAGCTGCAATTTATATACAGCAAATGCTAGAATTGCAAGTGCCACTCCTGTAAAGGCATATGAAAATATTAGCGACTTTATAGCAGTCATGGCTTTCATTTTTGTAGACATCCTATCACCTCCTTCTTCAATATATGAAGAACAGGCAATATATATGCAATACATCACACCATATTATTATAATAGAACACCACTAGCTGAGTTCTATCCCTTAAATCTAACTTCTCTAATATAATACTTAGATAATTGCGCAAAGTACCCTCTGATAAATGTAATCTTTCCGACACTTCTTTGTTATTAAGTCCCTGAGCAATTAATTCTATAATCTCTATATCTCTATCATTTAAATCATAATCCTCATAGTCAAAGGCAGAAGTCTTATTAAGAAGTACCGGCATCTTTCCTACTATCTCATCACCAAATACACTTTGACCCCCTATAACTGCTTTAAGTGCAGGCACAATACCTTCAAAATCCTGTTTTAATATATAACCCTTCGCTCCTACATGTAACGCCTTAACTATATAGTCATCATCTGAAAATGTGGTAAGGAACAATATCCTTGCATCCTCATATTTTTTAATAATGTGTTCTGCCGCAGTAAGACCATCCATGCCTGCCATTCTTATATCCATAAGCAATATATCTGGCTTGTGAATATCATATAAATCTATAGCCTCTTTTCCCGAATTACCTGTAGCTACTACCTCTATATCTTCATTTGCCTCTAATATGGTTTTTAGTGAAATAGCCACTAATTTGTCATCATCTACTACTAATATCTTCATATATTACCTCGCTATATTCTTCGGAACGGATATGTATATCTTAAAGCCCTTATCTGTATCTATTCTAAAAGTTCCATTAAGCTTAGATACTCTCTCCTCCATATTGTCTAAACCTATTCCCCTATTATCCTCTGCTCTCTTCTTTACCAATCCATTATCTTCTATAAATAGCTGAAAAAATCCCGGATGCTCCCTAAGTATTATCTTAACTTTAGTGGCATTGGAATGTTTTACTACATTAGACATAGCCTCATTAACTATACTAATAAAGCAATACTTCACCTGCCTTGGTACATCTATGGATATATCACAATCTACATTTACATCATAATCTGTCATATTAGCCACTGCGTCTTCTATAGCCTGTTTTAAATCTATGGCATCATCATGTAAATCATGAACACTCTCTCTTATACTGTTCATAGCTTGGTTAAGAGTATCACTAACACTTTTTAGATGTGGGGTTAGCTGTTCTTCCTTGTTTATAGTCATAATAGCACCCATCTGCAATATGGACCTGGATAGCATATGTCCCACATTATCATGTATCTCTCTAGCTATTCTATTTCTCTCTTTTAGAGTGGCAAGATATATCTCATAATCCTGTTTCTCCATAAGGTCTCTATTCTTTTCTTTAAGAAGCATATTAAGCTCCGCACTATTATCTCTAATGCGCTTTAGGTCATAAATCAAAACCTCTTCTTTGCTACTGCCCCTCTCAAGCAATGCTGCCAATCCACATATCACAATTAAAACTACTATGCTCTTTATATCAAATTCTCTTACATAATATATAAAGCATATCAGTGTTATTAATCCACTTATCTTCAGCTTATACCTTACCTCATCATATATTAATACAGGGACAAACACAACTGCCTGGGGACACCAAAGACACAGTAGAAGATATGCAAATATAGCTCCAGCTATATATATTCTATTTTTAAAATATAGATTAATTGCAGCCACAGATACTATCATAAGCATAACTATTACCTGCATGCTAATATCTTTAATACCCGTTATCCATATCACAGACAGCGCTATCAATATAATCTTATCTACTATACGCCGCATCGTATCCCCCCTATCATAATATTCTCTCTACATAATATATTAAGGTTAAGATATATGCAAGAAAATAAAGACCTACTGTTAGGCTTATTTATGCTTTCTAGTAGATCTTTACTTAATTGTCTTATTATTCTTCTCTTTTTACTCTTGTAACCTATTACCCATATAGGTATAGAACAAAATATAGATACAAGTGTATTGAGCAGCACTAAAAGCATTACCTTACATACTTAATAACATTATCCAAAACAATGCTGTTGCCACTATGTATATAGCTATTGCTATTATCTGTCTTATTATCTTTAACACTCTATTTTCGCAATCCACAAACCATATAGGAATAGAACCTATTGCACCTGCTAATGCACCTAACAAAATAACCCCGGTGCCCCATAAAAAATCATCAATAGTATCCGTAATAATAATAAAAAAAGAGTTGTATATAATTGGCACTACAAATGTATTCATTGCACAAGTAAATATAGTTGCCACCGGTAATACTACTATATACATTATAATTAATAATATATTCTTAAGTGTTTTCATTTTTCTCCTATTCTATTTTATAGTAATCATATGTATATCCTATGCAAAATGTCATTTTAAAATTTTCCATTACTGATGATTTATTTTAAACCAAATCAACATTATTACAAATACATATGTAGCTACAGCCACTATTTGTCTTACGACTCTATTATCTTCACTTTTATAATCTACAAACCATATAGGGATAGAACATATTACACCCGATAATATAGAAAATGCTGGCACAAACATCGACCACATTAAATCATTAGCCTTTTGACTAAGTGCAATATAAAATGTATCATATAAACCTGTGCCAAATATCATACTAATTCCAATCGTTCCTGCACATGCTATCGGCATTAGAAATATATATATACCTATCAATAAAATATCTTTTAATTTCATTATTTTCTCCATTATTTGATGTCACAATCATTTTGCATATATACTATACGATGATATGTTATACAATACCCCTCTTTATCATTCAAGAGATTTCCTTTTTTATCTTTCCCCTGTAATTCCACATCTGTTCCTGTGCGTTTAAATTTATCGCTATGTCCAAGCCAACCTCCCACACCATCATAATTATAATAATAATTTTTTAAACTATTCTTATACTGTCCTAACACATTACTATCCAACTTATCAAATATACGAACTCTATATCCCAATCCATTATATGTTGTAGCATGAAGTGGTTTTACAATATCATTGTTTTTATATGTTTTATATAATACATCTTGAACTAAACGGCCTCCTAGGGAATGTCCAGTTAAATAATATATAAAATTTGTCTTACTAGACATACTTTTATAATACTGATATGCCGCTCTAGACTGTGCCGAATCTAATCCAACTCCCAATTTCAAATCTGTTTTAACATCATTTACTGCGCCAATATTTGTTAACTCTGTGCCTCTATAAGCAATTACTACCTTGGTCTTTTTTGCATATTGTGAAAACATAACTGTAACATATGCCATTCCTTGATTTGCTACATTACTTTCTGTTGCATTTACCCCACCTACAACATATGCATTTCCTAATTTCTTTACTGCATTTGCGTCAAAATTCTTTAGTTCTCCCTTTGACTTTGCTATCTCTGATATAGTTTTACCAGAATATCTTTGAAGATCATTATAACTTAATCCTGCTAATAATGCTAATGTCTTGTCTGTTATATTGTACGATAATGAATCATCATCTGTTTTATCATCTATATCATCTTTGTCTGTATCTTTACTATTAGGATTAGATATCATCTTATAGTATACTCTACCATATTTGTCTATATAGACTTTAACTTCTTCTCCATCTAAGATACCATCTCCATCTGTATCTGGATTTTCTTTATCTAATTTTACATATACACCATTAGCTAATTTTGTTAAATTATCCTCATAATAATCACATATTCCATCTTCATCTGTATCCGTAATATAATCTACAGTTTCACCTGATATATTATCGAATATTTTTCCTAAATCATCAGCTACCTCTGCATGAAAATATTTTCCACCAGTTTCATCTGCAATATATTCCATATCTTCTGTATCAAGACTTTTTCCCAATCCTACTGTATATATAATGATATTATTATCTTTAGCATCTTTTACTACGTCATCTCTTTTATTGCTACTAACGCTTGATATTCCATCAGTAAGCACCACCATTACTTTATATGCATTATTAGCGTTCAGCTGTGCAAATTGATTATTAGCCATATTAATACCATCATACAAAAACGTATTGCCATTAGCTCCAATACCCACAACTGTCTTTTTAGCTTTTTCTTTATCTTCTGTAAATGTAGTTTTTAGTAATGCTTTTGATGCAAAACTTATTACGCACACTTTATCCTTATCACCGAGTTCATCAATCATCTTATTAGCAACTTGCAATCTTATTCCCTTTTTATCGTTAGTCCTCATACTACCGGATGAATCTATTACAAGTGCCAAATTCATCGTATCATAATCATTAGGCTTAACTATCTCATCTTTCCAGATTTTTTCAAATTCAACGCGATTAAGCAATACATATTTTGAGAAATGTTCCACCTCTGCGATTACCTTATTATCACTTACTGTTTGATTGGCTACTTCCTCAAAGCATTGTTCTTCCTCATTAAACCAATATATACATGGCTCATAATTCTCTGTATCTTCTGGCTGTTTGTATTCAAATATCATTTTAGCTTTATCAAATTCTCCATCTACATCAAACTGATATCCTTCTGAAATAAATCCTGGCATACTGCTATTAATAAATAAGTCATCTTCGCTCAATTGCAAAATCATTAATGTATCCAGTTGTTTTCCTGTTAATTCCATTTCTACAGAAACTTCTACATCATTTGTACTTCCGGGACGACCGGGAAGCCAAAGGGGGTTCA
>CAZOUU010000109.1:0-2008 GCA_964583045.1 uncultured Lachnospiraceae bacterium
ACCTATTCATATAGATGCCCTCTATCATATTTTTTATATCTGGCACCTTAGCTTTAGTGAAAAATGTATCCGCTATATCAAGAGTAATAACATCGTCCTCTATCTTCCAAGCGGATTCTTTAATATATCTATATATTTGTATACTATTCTTTTCTATCTCATATAATAGGCTGTCTTTATATATGTTAACTAATTTGTTAAGCGTATACTGGGCAGATAATTCATATCGCTCCTCTATAACTATAGTATGCTCTTCTTTAGGGTTAACTGCCTTTATAGCAGCCTCCATTGTATATATATATTGTTTATGTATTATCCTATTACTTAATATATGTATATGAAGTTCTTTTTTCGACATAAAGAATTCCATCTTCTCTATATATACGTTATCATATAAATTCTTTAGCGTATCACTGATTTTTAGATTGGGATATATTTTTAATAATAAATTTTTATCTGGCACATTAATTCCCCCAATTATCTAACTCTTCTTTAAGTACATTTAGCAATTCTGTCTCAGGTACTTTCTTAACGATTTCCCCACCTTTTATAAGTAAGCCTTCACCATTACCTCCAGCTATACCTATATCTGCTTCCTTAGCTTCTCCTGGTCCATTAACTACACAACCCATAACAGCCACCTTTATATCCAGGTGGTCATAATCCGTTACTAAAGCCTCTACTTTGTTAGCCAATCCTATAAGGTCTATAGAGGTTCTCCCGCAAGTAGGACAAGAAACTACATCTACTCCACCCTTTCTAAGCCCCAGTGTTTTTAGTATAAGCTTAGCAGTAACTATCTCATTTATAGTGTCTCCAGTTAGAGATACTCTGATAGTATCTCCTATGCCCTCATTTAAAATAATACCTAAGCCTACTGAAGATTTTATATTACCTCTAGTTACAGTTCCAGCTTCTGTAATACCTACATGCAATGGATAATTAGTCCTTGCAGCTATAAGCTCATAAGCTTTTACACACATAAGTACATCAGAGGATTTAATACTAATAACCATATTATCATAATCCATATTCTCTATTAGCTTTACTTTATCTAAGGCACTCTCTACCAAACCCTCAGGAGTAACTTTTCCATATTTAGCAACTATATCCTTTTCAAGAGAACCACTATTTACTCCTACTCGAATAGGTATATTTCGCTCTTTTGCTACCTTCACAACAGCCTTTACATTTTCTATTCCGCCTATGTTACCAGGATTAATTCTTATCTTATCTGCACCATTTTCCATAGCCATAATAGCCAGTCTATAATCAAAATGTATATCTGCAACTATAGGTATATGAATCTGTTTTTTTATCTGTGCAAATGATATAGCTGCTTCTTTGGTATTAGCCGTAGCTCTTATAATATCGCAGCCTGCAGCTTCAAGCTCTAGTATCTGATTAACCGTTCCTTTTATGTCCTCTGTCTTAGTATTAGTCATAGATTGTATCAGTATAGGATTTCCACCACCTATTAGCTTATCACCTATTCTAATCACCTTAGTATTATCTCTATACATTCATATACCTCCACTTGTGTAAGTCTAACTATTATTTAAAAAAATACATTCTTTACATCATTAAACATAACAAATACCATAAGCAGCATAATAAGTACAAAACCTACTACATTTACCACTGCCTCCACATTTACAGAAACCTTCTTTCTTCTTACTGCTTCTATAATCAAAAATAGAAATCTACCACCATCTAATGCTGGTATAGGAAGCAAATTCATTACTCCTAGATTAGCACTTAATAAAATACAAAAATTAACTATATTTAACACCACATCTATAGCTCCACCTGTGTCATTAGCTTCTTCTATAGTGTCATTCATCATCTTTCCTATACCTACTGGACCAGACAAGCTGTCTATACCTATTCTACCAGTAAATAGCTGTTTTAGACTTTCAAATGTAGTAACCACCCAATATCTAAGCTCTAATCCTGCATATTTAATAGTAGCTATGGCATTACCTTTTTCCCTAACTCCTCCTGTAAC
>CAZOUU010000109.1:2018-5889 GCA_964583045.1 uncultured Lachnospiraceae bacterium
TCGCTTTTTTTAGGAGTAATAGTATAATTAATCCTATTGCCCTCTCTATCAACTGTAATATCCATAGGCTCTCCGGTCTGATGAAATTGCATATATACTAAGACTTCTCGATAATTGTATATCCTTTTACCATCCATACTAATTATCTCGTCTCCTGCCTTAATACCTGCTTCATAGGCCGCACTATCCTTATTTACTGCATTTATGTTTGCAGCATCAAAACCAACTATAGAAATCAACACTATAGAAAACACAAAAGCTAATATGAAATTAAATACTGGTCCTGCTAATACTACTGACATTCTTGCCCATACTGACTTATTAGAAAAGGCATTTTCATCCTCTGATTCTTCGTCCTCCCCTAGCATGAGACAATAACCACCTATCGGTAACGCTTTTAAGCTATACTTGGTCTCTTTCTTTTTTGTACTCCATAAAGTAGGTCCCATACCTATAGCAAATTCCTTTACTAATATGCCATTCTTTTTAGCCATTACAAAATGTCCAAATTCATGAAATGCTATAATAATTCCAAATACCAATAATATATATATAAGATTTAATATATTCATGCTTGCCACCTACTCTCTACTAGCTCATATACCCATTTTTCAGTATCAAGTATCTCGTCTACAGTAGGATTTTCTATAAGCTTATGCTGCTCCATACATAATGTAATCATATCATATATATCTAAAAATTTAATCTTCTCTTCTAAGAATTTAGCTACAGCACATTCATTTGCTGCATTAAACACTGTAGGCATACTTCCACCTGTCTTGCCAGCAGATATAGCAAGAGGAAGTCCTTTAAAAGTATCCATATCTGGTTTAATAAAATCTATAGAAGTAAGAGTATGAAAATCTAATCTATCTCCAGGTAAATATCTTCTATGAGGATAATACAAAGCATATTGTATAGGCAATCTCATATCAGGTGTACCTAATTGTGCTATAACTGCTCCATCCACATACTCCACCATAGAATGAATAATACTCTGTGGCTGTATAACCACCTGTACATCATCTATATCCACATCAAATAACCATTTTGCTTCTATAACCTCTAAACCTTTATTAACCATACTAGCTGAATCTATGGTTATTTTTCTACCCATAGACCAATTAGGATGTTTTAATGCATCCGCTAGAGTAACATTTCTTAATTCTTCATAAGTCTTGCCTCTAAATGGTCCACCTGAAGCCGTAAGTAATATTTTTTTAACTTCTCCATGGCTCTCACCCTTCATCGATTGAAATATAGCAGAATGTTCACTATCTACTGGTAATATAGCTACCTTATATTCCTTAGCCAAATCCATAATTATATGTCCAGCAGTAACCAATGTCTCTTTGTTTGCTAAGGCTATATCTTTACCCGCCTTTATAGCTTCTACTGTAGGCACAAGTCCTACCATACCAACTATGGCAGTAACTAATATATCACTGTCTTTACATCTAGCTACATCTATTAAACCCTCCATACCTGACACCACCTTTACATCTAGGTCAGCTATATTAGTCTTAAATTCTCTAGCTTTTTCTGTATCTCCAACGCAAACAAGACTAGGCCTAAATTCCCTAGTCTGTTTCTCTAATAGCTCTATATTGCTTCCTGCCGATATGGCAACAACCTCTATATCCTTATTGTATCTAACTATATCTAATGTCTGTGTTCCTATGGAACCTGTAGAACCTAATATCGCAATCTTTTTCAAAAAACTACCTCCACTATGAAAGCATATTAACCATCATTATTAAATAATATACTATTGGTGCTGTAAATATGATACTATCGAACCTATCTAATACTCCACCATGACCTGGTATAAGTCGTCCATAATCCTTCACCTCATTATTTCTCTTAATAGCCGAAGCTGCTAAGTCCCCAACTATAGCTGGTAAAGCTCCTATAGCTCCTATTACAGCAAAGGCTATAATTGTAAACACAAGTGGAGTATTACCAACTGTAGCTAAAGCACTATCCACACCATATTTACTAAATAGCAAACCAAACAATGCACCAAACATACCTGCACCTAATATTCCCCCTATAGCACCTTCTATGCTCTTATTAGGACTAACCTTAGGTGACATTTTATGCTTACCAAATGTAATTCCTGCTACATATGCCCACATATCATTTCCCCAAGAAGATACATATATTAGACATACTAACAATCTACCATCATCCATAATTCTAATTCTATATATATATGACAGCATAACACTTACGTAGATAAAGGCTATAAAAGCCATAGACATATCTTTGTCAGAATGTTTGGGATATCTAAATACATAACATGCCAATATAAATAACAAATATATTATTATAAGTGGCATAATAAACTGATTTTTTTTCTAAATATATAATTATATATAGTATAACCGTAAAAGTATAAGCTAATATAGCAAATGAGGATTTATCTAACTTGTATACTCTAAGTAATTCCTGTACTCCCTTAAGTGATAATAGCAATAATGCTAATACTGTAACCCATCCACCAAAATATAGTACTGCAATTGTAAGTATTACTAATACTATAGAACTCCTTAATCTAGTCTTAAACATACTTCCTCCTACACTCCGCCAAAGCGTCTTTCTCTTCCATTGTAATAGCGTATGGCCTTCACCATATCCTCACGCTTAAAATCTGGTAATAATACCTCTGTAAAATAAAACTCTGAATAAGCTAACTGCCATAACATGTAATTAGACAAACGTTGTTCTCCGCTAGTTCTAATTAGTAAATCTGGATCAGGCAATTCATAGGTATCTAATCTTGAGGTAATTAATTCCTCTGTTATATCATAACTTGACAGTCTACCCTCTTCTATATCCTTTGCAAGGCTTACAATACTTCTTCTAATCTCATCTCTACTACCATAGTTAAGCGCTATAGTAAAATTAAGTCCATCATTATCCTTTGATGCTTCTATAAGCTCATCAATCTTTTCCACAATAGAACTATCTAATCCTGTCTTATCACCTATGACTCTAACCTTTAGATGATTCTTCTTAGCGGTCTTTATGCAATCAGATAAATAACTCTTTAGTAACTTCATAAGAGCATCCACCTCATCCTGTGGACGTTTCCAATTCTCCGTTGAAAATGCATATACTGTAAGATATTCTATACCTAGATGATAAGCATCTTCGCACATTCGTTCCACTGCTTTGGCACCTTGCACATGTCCATATTTTCTAGGCATATTTTTCTTTTTTGCCCATCTGCCATTACCATCTAGTATAAATGCTACATGTCTAGGCACATTTAATTCCTCGCCATCTATAAGCTTAACCATATAAACCTCCACATATTCTCCCCATAACTATGTAAAACGGGATTGGATTAACTACTAAAGAGAGCCTAGTTCACCTAGTCTCTCTTTAGTAATATTATACTGTAAGAATCTCTTTTGATTTATCTTCTATTGCTTTGTCAATGGCAGCTATATATTTATCTGTCATCTTCTGTACCTCTGACTCTTTATCCTTTAATTGATCATCAGATAACTCATTAGCCTTATTTTGCTTCTTAAGAGCATCATTTACATCTCTTCTAATGTTTCTTATGGCTACCTTAGAACTCTCACCTTTTTTCTTTACATCTTTAACTAATTCTTTTCTACGCTCTTCAGTAAGCTCTGGAAAATTAATAACTACCATCTTACCATCATTATTAGGTGTAATACCTAAATCTGAACATATAATAGCCTTTTCTATCTCTTTAACCATAGATGCTTCCCATGGTGAAACAGTAATAGTTCTTGCTTCTGGTACACTAACATTGGCAACCTGCTGTAAAGGTGTTGGTGTTCCATAATAGTCTATTTTGATTTTATCAAGAATATGAGGATTTGCTCTACCT
>CAZOUU010000110.1:0-5840 GCA_964583045.1 uncultured Lachnospiraceae bacterium
GGTGTCATTTGCCATAATGTGCATATAAGGTTCCTTGGCATCATATAACCAGCTATCAAAGCATTGTAAGCCATACATCAATCCCTTAGGATATCTTCCATAATTAGCTTCCTTATATTTAAATTCAAAATGATTTATAGCCGCCTCTAGAGAACGTTTGCTTATACCCTCTTCTACTATATTAGATAATGTATCTCTAACTATATTTACAAATCTAGCTTTATCCTCTTCATTACTACCCTTAGCTACTATAGAATACATAGGCTGCAATATACCATTGTCGTAAGAGCTATATATATCATTTCCTATATTAGCTTTAATCAAGGCTTCCTTAATAGGTGCACCTGGTACATCTATAAGTACATAATCTATAATCTGATATGCAAGATATAACTCTCTATCTAAGCTTGTGCCTATAATAGCATTATAACTAAGGTAGGTATTATCCTTCTCGTCTTCTGAATCAGATAACGCATAATAATCTACTACCTCTTCTACCTGGTTGTATTCTGGTTGCATATCTATAGAAGAATCTATATCCAAATAATCATATTCACTTAAATATTCATCATCTATAAATGTAAGCTCTTCCTCCACATTCATATCTCCATATAGATAGATATAACTGTTTGAAGGATGATAATATCTCTTATGGAAATCTTCAAACTGCTCTTGAGTTAAATCTGTTATATAGTCTGGATCCCCACCTGATTCATTACTATAGGTAGTATCCTTTAATAGCGATTTTTGAATAGCCCTCATTAATTGTTGTTCTGGCGAAGAGAATACGCCCTTCATTTCATTATAAACCACTCCATTATATTTAAGCTCTCCCTCTACACTATCTAACTCATAATGCCAGCCCTCTTGTTTAAGTATCTCAGGTCTAGTATATATGTTGGGATGAAATACTGCATCCAGATATACATCCATAAGATTCCTAAAATCCTTACTATTGTAACTAGCTATAGGATATACCGTCTTATCTGGATAAGTCATAGCATTTAAAAAGGTATTCAAAGAGCCTTTAGCAAGCTCTATAAATGGATCCTTCACTGGAAATTTTCTAGAGCCACATAAAACTGAATGTTCTATGATATGGGGCATACCGGTATCATCAACTGCGGGGGTTCTAAAGCCTATGGTAAATACCTTATTGGTGTCATCATTACTAATAACAAATACCTTAGCTTTCGTCTTAATATGCTCTAAGAGATAACCTATACCATTATTCATATCTGGCATATTTTCCTGTCTAATTAACTT
Organism: uncultured Lachnospiraceae bacterium; assembly: GCA_964583045.1. Lineage (GTDB taxonomy): Bacteria > Bacillota > Clostridia > Lachnospirales > Lachnospiraceae > JAVBSN01. The sequence continues at coordinate 1,267 of CAZOUU010000110.1, forward strand.
ATATCCTTTAATACTATTTATATTCATATCTACCTCCAAAATTATTAGCCTGATTTACATCACATATAGCTTCTATATAATACAACCCTAGAATTATAACACATTATTTATTATTATATCCAAAGATATTGCTTTTCACAACAGAATTTCCATTATACTTTATTTAGTTGAATTATTTTCACTTTACAGATTAGAACAATTCATTATATAATGTACAAGATTTTGTATATAAAGTTACAAAAATTAACATTAAGGAAGTGGAATATTTGAAAGAAACAATGGAAATCAGATGGCACGGCCGTGGTGGTCAAGGTGCTAAGACAGCAGCTTTATTATTAGCTGATGTAGCTTTTAAAACAGGAAAATATGTACAAGGCTTTCCAGAATATGGTCCAGAGAGAATGGGTGCCCCTATTACTGCTTATAACCGAATAAGTGATGAAGTAATTCGTGTTCATTCTAATATATATGATCCTGAATACGTGGTTGTAGTTGATGAGACTCTATTAGAGGCTGTTGATGTGACTAACGGACTAAAGGAAGATGGTGCAATTATTATTAATACTCCAAAAGGCGTTGACGAAGTACTTCCTCATCTAAAGGGCTATAAGGGCAAAGTGTATACCCTAGATGCAAGAAAGATTTCTATGGAAACATTAGGTGCTAACTTTCCTAACTCTCCTATGCTAGCTGCCTGTGTTGCATTAACCAAGGTTATGGAAAAGGAAGCTTTCCTCACTGAGATGGAAACCTCCTACAAACATAAATTTGCTAAGAAGCCTGAGGTTATAGAAGGAAATATGGCTGCTTTAAAGCTTGCTTTTGAGGAGGTAGAAAAACATGGCAACTGATATAAGTAAAATAACTGAGAAAAGCCCTTGGCAAGACATTACTGAGGGAACTATGATATATGGCGGTGGTACATCCAAGGCATTTAACACTGGCGAGTGGAGAACTGATACTCCAGTATTTGATAGTGAAAAATGTACTCAATGTCTACTATGCACTCCCGTTTGTCCTGATGGATGTATTCCAGTTACCGATTGCAAACGTGGAGAATTTGATTTAGATCACTGTAAGGGCTGTGGCATATGTGCTAAGGTTTGTCCTTTTGGTGCAATTACAATGAGGGAGGGACAATAATATGGCTATAAGAGAACGTTTATCAGGAAATGAAGCTACTGCTTTTGCAATGAAACAAATTAATCCAGATGTAGTAGCTGCCTTCCCTATAACACCATCAACAGAAATACCTCAGTATTTTTCAACATTTGTAAATAACGGAACTGTAGATACAGAATTTATTCCAGTGGAAAGTGAGCATAGCTCTATGAGTGCTGCCATAGGTGCTGAGGCGGCAGGAGCAAGAACTCTTACTGCTACTTCTTCTTGTGGTTTGGCTTATATGTGGGAAGAATTATATGTAGCTGCTTCTAACAGATTACCATTGGCTCTTGCCTTAGTAAATAGAGCCTTATCGGGTCCTATAAGTATTAACTGTGACCATTCAGATAGTATGGGGGCTAGAGATACTGGTTTCATACAAATATATGCAGAAAGCAATCAAGAGGCTTATGATAACTTCGTACAAGCCTATAGAATATCTGAACACAAAGATGTTCGTCTTCCTATAATGATATGTCAGGATGGTTTTATTACAAGCCATGCTGTGGAAAATATTACCCTATTAGAGGATAGCGAGGTTAAAGATTTCGTTGGTGAATATAATCCAGAAAATTATTTATTAAACGCTGATTGTCCTATGGCTATGGGACCATACGCAGTGTCCAATTACTATATGGAAGCTAAAAAGGCTCAAAACACAGCTATGGAGAATGCTATCGAGGTCATTCAAGCTGTTGGTAAAGAATTTGGTGAAATGTCTGGCAGGGAATATGGTCTATTTGAAGCATACCTGCTCGAGGATGCTGATTATGCAGTGTTGATGATTGGTTCTGCTGCAGGTACTACCAAAGAAGCCATAGATGAATTAAGAGCTAAGGGTAAAAAGGTTGGTTTATTAAAGCTTAGAGTATTCCGTCCATTCCCAGGTAAATTCATAGCAGCTGCTCTTAAAAATGCAAAGGCTATAGCTATATTAGATAGAAGTGAAGGCTTTAGAGCTGGCGGTGGTCCGTTAGGGGCTGAAGTAACCGAAGCCTTATTCCAAGCCCATTCTACTGCACAGGTTCGTAATTATATCTACGGCCTAGATGGTAGAGATTTCAAGGTTGAGGATGCAGCTAACGTATTTAATGAATTAGAACAGCTTATTGTAAATGGTATAGATATAGAGCAGCACAAATACATAGGACTTAGAGGATAAGGAGGTGGACAATATGGAAATGGAAATGTCAAAATATAATTTCAAACAAACAATGAACAAAGAAGAACGTCTTGCTCCTGGTCACAGAATGTGTGCTGGATGTGGTGGTACTATAGCCGTAAGAGCTGTACTTAAGGGGTTACACGATGGTGATAAAGCAGTTATAGGTAATGCAACTGGATGTTTAGAGGTATCCTCTTTTATGTACCCATATACAGCTTGGGAAGACAGTTATATACATAATGCTTTTGAAAATGCTGGTTCTACCCTAAGTGGTGTTGAGACAGCTTACAATGTACTTAAGAAAAAGGGCAAGATAAATGATACCTACAAATTCATTACCTTTGGTGGTGATGGTGGTACCTACGATATAGGTTTTCAATCTCTATCAGGTGCTATGGAGCGTAATCATGATATGGTATATGTATGCTATGATAATGGTGCCTATATGAATACAGGTATTCAACGTTCCTCAGCTACTCCTATGTATGCAGATACTACTACTACACCTGTAGGTAGTGCGTCAGTAGGAAAGATGCAAAACCGCAAGGACCTAGCTACTATAATAGCAGCTCATGACGTACCCTATGTGGCTCAATCTACATTCATAGGTAACTTCAAAGATTTACACACTAAATCTGAGAAGGCTATATATACTCCGGGTGCTGCTTTCTTAAATGTAATGGCTCCATGTCCTAGAGGTTGGAGATATAAAACTCCTGAAATAATGGATATCTGTAAGTTAGCTGTAGAGACTTGCTACTGGCCACTATTTGAAGTAGATCATGGTAAATGGATACTAAATTATGAGCCAAAGAAAAAGCTTCCTATAGAAGATTTTTTAAGACCACAAGGAAGATTTAAGCATCTATTCAAACCCGGCAATGAAGAACTACTAGTTCAGTTCCAAGCTGAGGTAGATAGACGTTGGGAAGACTTATTATATAGATGTGCTCAACATCAATAGATTTTGATGAATTAGATACAAACGGGAAAATATGACATAATATATGTCATATTTTCCCGTTTTATATTTTCCAAATACTTCTTACTCTAATCTACATCCTTACCATAAAAATTACTGATATCTTCTATATGCTATAGCATATCTTAATTTAACTTCTTCTCTCACACTAGCAGGAGAAATAACTCTAATCTTATCACAATATGAACATATGTAGCTATACATCCATTCTGTATTAGCCACATCTATCTTAATCAGTAAATCTCCATTATCAATTTTTTCCCAATATCCATCTAATTCATCATAAACTCTAAAGCTCATAGATTGATCAATTTGAGCCACTAAATTCACTCTATTACTAATATCTTCATTAAGTAATCTACTTAACCACGTATCTGTTTTTACCACATATACTTTGCCGCTATGTTTTATAGGTTTATCCATAATCTTTATTATCTTATTGTAATCTTCTTCAGTAGTATCACCTATGACCTTTACTCCACCTCCTACCCCTCTAGTAATCTGCAAAGTAATTCCTGCATCACACATAGCCGCCAAATCTCTATATATTGTTCTAATAGACACTTCCAATCTACCAGCTAACTCTTTGGCATTCACATTTCTTCCTGAACTTAATATATCTAATATTAGCGGTTCTACCACGCCTTATTCCTGACATTAGTTATGTCAAGTTTATATATTATATAGTACTATACCTTATCTTTTAATTCAACTGTATTCTTCCAGAACCTTTTCGGTATATTCTGTCTCTGCAATTCTGTATTGTTCCTACTCACTATAGCTATGGTATTGAAAAATTCTATCCACAGCTTCTCATATGTCTCCTCCTCCTCAGAAAAGCTGGAAATAACATCTTCATCTATATCCGAAGCATCCACTTGTACAAATCCATATGATTTTTTGTGAACTGCAGCACTTTTTCTTCCCTCGTCGTATATAACAAAATTTTCATTGGGTAGTCTATCTGTAAAATGACTTGCTAACACCGGTAATATATCATTGTGAGGATTAATCTTAGCAAATAGCATTCCATTAGACAGCTCTCTAAACCTTAAAAATCCCATTAAGTGTGCACATTCATTATTAGTCCCTCTACTTAATTTAAACACCTTAGCTATATAAGGATCTGCAAGATTCTCCATAACTTTTCTTCCATCCTTCATATGTAGTCCCTGCACTATAGTCCTATACACCGCCTCTGCCTTATCAACCTTATTACGCCTATCCTCTATATCGCTTATAATAGCCTTGCATATCATCTCG
>CAZOUU010000111.1:0-5838 GCA_964583045.1 uncultured Lachnospiraceae bacterium
TATTAGAATCTCCGTATTACCATCTATCTTATCTGAATTAGTTTTACTGGTATTTACTAGCTCTTCATTTGCAACTTCATATTCGTTATCCTTCTTGGTGTAAAACATTTTGTAACTAACATAATACCCTATTGAAGACATAATAATCATTGATGCAATAATTCCTAGATATAATCTTTTCACCTACATCACTCCTTATAAAGAAGTGTTACCTAAAAAGGTTTCGATTATACATAATCGAAACCTTTAAGAAACTATAATTTAAATTGTATAGGTAATAATTCAGATAATCCATAACTATATGTAGCCGTATTATCCTTTAGGTGTACCTTAGCATTAGGCATTAACTCGCTCATAACTTGCAAGCACAGTCCACAAGGAATGGCTTGTCTATCCTCACTACACACTACAGCTATATCTGTTAAGACTTTTGCTCCAGATGATATAGCTTTGTATATAGCTACTCTCTCAGCACACATACAAGCACCATAGGATCCATTTTCTATGTTACAGCCAGTATATATATGTCCTTCATTATCAAGAACTGCTGCACCAACCTTAAAATGAGAGTAAGGGGTATAGGCATATTCTAATGCTTTAATTGCTTCTTCATATAATTCACTAATATTATTCAAAAGTAATATCACCTTTTTGACTATCTGGGAATATAGTAATCCAAGTCTTACCTACGTTCATCTCTAACTGTTTACCATCCTCTGTATAATATCTACAGGTATCACCATCACCAGATTTTTTCCAAGTGATAGGAATAACCTTACCATCTGTAGCATAATATCCAGTACCTGCACCAGTAAGTGTAATATCAATTAACTCTTCTAGTAATGGTGCATGTGGGCAGAACTGAACGATAACATTCTTATAAGTTAATTGCTCATCTGTTTCTGCATCTATTTGCTTATCACCATACTGGAATCTATTATATACCTTATTTTCAGAATCATATTCAAACCAAGGTTTTCTATTTGCATTAAAGGCTGTAGTAATCTTTTCAGCTTTTTTGCCCTCAGCAAGCTCTGTATCTTCTCTAATAAATGCGAACTTGTCCTTTGAAAAAGTGGTATCGTATTCTGTTCTATATTTTTGTCCTTCGATTGCAGCAGCTATATTCTCAGAATTAGTATAAGCATTGTGTGGTGCTACTCTTGATTTATCTCTAAATATCATACTATTATATAAACCGTTTATATTATTAATTCCAGTAGAAGCAATCTTTTCCTCTGCAAAAACAGATTGTCCAACATGAGCATATATAGCATCATATTCCATAGCTTCTTCTACATAATAATGTCTAGAACTTCTAATAGGTCCTAATTTTTCAAGGTCAGAATAATCCTTGTATACAGCCATAAGTCTTGTTATACCACCCTCAACAAGCATTTCATAGATAATATCTGCTTGACCTACATCTGATTGAGGCATAGCTGGTTTTAAGTTGTTAATCGTACAAGCAAGAGGCCTTTGGTTAGATAAAGCTTCGTCTATCCACTCTCCAGTCAACTCGTTAGCAACCATTCCCTCTGGTGCTTCATTTACTTCTTCTGTAGTAGCTTCTTCTGTAGTATTAACTTCTTCTGTAGTTGGTTCTTCCTTCTTGCCACAAGACATAGCAAGTATGGCTGCAACAGTTATAAGTGTTACCAAACATAATTTTTTGAATTTTTTCATAATCCACCTCTTAATTTCTAGTATATCCTATACTACATAAGATATCTTCTTGTTTTTCTTCCATTATTTTTCTCTCGTCATCCTCCATATGATCATAGCCGCTTAGATGAAGCATACTATGTGCTACCAAAAAAGCCAATTCTCTATCTTTGGAATGACCATATTTTTCTGATTGTTCTATTACTTTTTCCATAGATATAACTATATCTCCAAGAACAAGCTCTCCTGAGTCACTATTAAAATACATAGTCTCAGACTCTTCCACAACGCTAAAATCAGCTATCCCCTTTGTAAAATCAATCATCGGAAATGATAACACATCTGTAGCAGCATCTATCTGTCTTTGAGAATTATTAATCTCTCTAATACCGTCATTATCTGTTAGCAATACATTCACTTCCGCTTCATAAGGGCATTTTACATAATCTAGAGCTGCTAAAACAGTTCTGGTAATTATATCCTCATAAGGAATTTCAAGAGAAATGGATGTTTCAACATCAATATTTAGCATGATTTCTACTCCAATCTCTATATATTGTACCTAAGCTATTATAACCTTTTGAATTACATATATCAAGTTTATTTTCCTTAAGATAACCTTTCACATTTCACAAAATTATATATAGTATATAGTTATTTTGACGATGGTCTATTATAACTACGTTTATTGGGTTTTGAATTTACCTTATTAGTACTGTTTTCATAATCCTCGTAAGCCTTTACTATCTGCTGTACTAAAGGATGTCTAACCACATCTACATTAGTTAATTTGCATATACCGATATCGGATACCTTTTTAAGAACTCTAAGAGCTACATCTAGACCAGATATGGCATCTACTGGTATATCTTTTTGAGATAAATCCCCTGTAATAATAGCCTTAGAGCCAAAACCTATTCTAGTTAAAAACATCTTCATCTGTGCGGGGGTGGTATTCTGAGCTTCATCCAGCACTATATATGCATTATCTAAGGTTCTACCACGCATATAGGCTAAAGGTGCTACCTCTATTAATCCCTTTTCCATATTTCTAAGGAAGGCTTCAGCTCCCATAATCTCATATAGGGCATCATATAAAGGACGTAAATAAGGATCCACCTTACTTTGTAAGTCTCCTGGTAGAAATCCTAGCTTCTCTCCCGCTTCTATGGCTGGTCTGGTTAATATAATTCTATTAACTTCATTATTCTTAAATGCAGTAATTGCCATAGCCATAGCAAGATAAGTCTTTCCTGTTCCTGCTGGTCCAACACCAAAAACTATCATTTTGTCCTTTATGGTATCTACATATTGCTTTTGACCTATGGTTTTAGCCTTAATAGGCTTACCATTTATGGTGTGACATATAGTATCTTTGTCTAAAGTAAGTATTTTAGATACCTCCTCATGATTATCTTGAAGTGACAAAGCATAATTTACATTCTGTTCTGTTATAATATTGCCATTTTTAGCAAGGCTAATCAAATTTATAAATACTTCCTTAGCTTTATCTACACTAGCTTCCTCGCCTAGTATTTTAATCGTATCATCTCTAAGTATCATAGTAACCCCTAGGGTGCGTTCTATTTTCTTAATATTAAAATCAAATTGTCCAAATACATTTTGAATATAATCCTCTGGTATAACAACACTTCTTTCAAATGTACTCATATTATTCTCCTTCAGTTTCCTTTTCTTCTGCTTCTCGCTGTATATCTGATAATATACCAATCTTTTCATTTACAAGCAAAAATCCAGACATAGATAACTTATCTGAACTACTTTCTATTTTAACATTATTCTCTATTATTTCCACCCCTTTTTCCTCTAATTTCTTTATATATTCATTTAATTTAGTATTTAAGACATTTGTAGCTTCCTTCTCACTATATTTACATAATTTAGGTGTGTATTCTCTATAGGTATATACATTGAATCCAATAGGAAATACGTAGGTATCAGTTATTTTTAAGGTGCAACGCTTATCTTCTATATTATAATGGTTATATATTTTCTTGGGTTTATATATATTATAAAATTTTGTTAGAAATTGAAATTCTATGGCATATTTTTTCTTATCTGTATAGGACTTTTTATAGTAATTTAAACTAATGAAATCTGAATATTCATATTTTGTATTTGCATATATGTCCCCAGAAGCTGCTACCTCGTCTATTTCTAATACCTCATTACTATCATTATATAGATATATTAGCCCAGATATAAGTACCTGACCTTTAGTTATCTTATCTTCTTTTATTACCTTAGGCGTACCATTTCTGGTTATTATTGAGGTTATCTGTCCCTCCTTATTTGCAACTATATCAGAGGGCTTATCAGTAAGTAGAGTCTTGTCTTCTACAGTTTCTTTTATAGTTACATTTAGTCTGGTGCCATTTATATCACAGCTAACCCACGCTACACCGTTAAAATCCTCCATTATAGATTTTTCAATTGAATTACAATCAATTACCTTTTTCTTCTTGCCTAAGGGAACAAAATTTTCCTCTATGTATTTTAATATTTCTTGATTGGTATAGTTCATAGTACCTGTTATTTTAACATCCCATATGTATAGAGATAAAATGTATAGAATTATTATACACATTATAATTCCTACTATAAAATCCTGTTCTTTTTCTGTGTTTATGAATAAAAAAAGGAAGTCCATGTTTTTCTAAGACCTCCGTTTTGGTTGAAGTTTTCTTTAATAAAGGCTTAATACCTTTATAGTTATCTAGTCCCATATACAGACTATAGCCATTACTTACTTCTTTTATATTCCATATAAATATTTTCTTGCTTGTACAAAGATTAATAAATCGTTCTGGTGAATATCCAGTAATTTGAATTTTTACAAAGCCACGTATATATTTCACTAATGAAATTAACATATATTATTCCCCTTATATATTTGATATTAAATCAAATCCATCTTTTTGTGGAAAAGTGGATTAAACTAAGATAGCTCAATTTTATCTATTTTACCTTTTATTTTCATATTAATATCAGAAAAATATTGTATATTAAGGTTTTTGCCATAAATGGTTATATTGTTTTTTTTACCATTTACTATTATTTTCTCACTATTATAATGAGAAATGCCTTTGTAATTTTCTATAAATACTGTATTATTACCATTTATAGTTATTATTATATTTCCTAGTACTACATCCTCAGGAATATGTAATTTGGAAACTAATTTATCTACAGTTTTTTCTTTTTGAGGCTTAGATTGATTTTTCATCTTCACATTTCCATAATAATATTAATTAATACTATGATTAAAAATGCCTAAATATACTCAATCTATATTTCAAAAGAAAAGTAGATTAGACTAATAAAGAAAGCAAGAAAAAAATCCACAATAAAAAATTGTGGATTTTTCTAATAAATTCAAATTGTAAAAACAAAATGTATTAATTATTTAAATTTACGTTTTCTTGCAGCTTCAGATTTTTTCTTACGTTTAACACTTGGTTTCTCGTAATGCTCTCTCTTACGAATCTCTTGTTGAATACCTGCTTTAGCACAGTTTCTCTTGAATCTACGAAGAGCGCTATCTAAAGTCTCGTTTTCTTTTACTATAACGTTAGACATATTATCACCCTGACCTCCCTCCAGTTGCATATTGTGCCTATCAATACAACTGTATGGGTATTTTTTAAAGCACTAAATAGTATTATAACAGATTTTTCTGATTCGTCAACAGATTTTACATAAAAAACCATATAGATTTATAGAAAAAATTATTATTATTCTATATCTATAACGTATTTGTAATTTTCTATATGATAGGATATTTCACCATCATTGGTTACAGTATTTATGGTTTTATCATATGCATCAGCTATACGTGGCCAATCCTTAGGTCTAAGAAAATTATATTTATCCTGATTTTCATAGGCTTCTATTACTGGAACTACACCTATAACCTCTGAATTCCAATAGGTATATACCGGTGCAGCTCTAACTCCTGTAATATAAGTACCACTATTATCTTTCATTATATCTATATCTGCTATAAGTCCTATATCCTTCATAACTCCATCCTTATAGACCTGACTAGATACAAAATTGCCTAAAGAATAAAATACAACTGCTGTTCGTTCTCCTTTAGTATCATCCTTAACTTTTTTTATCTCCATAGGTTGAACTACATGAGGATGGCTA
>CAZOUU010000112.1:0-784 GCA_964583045.1 uncultured Lachnospiraceae bacterium
GCTTGAAAAAGAAAATTGAGTGAGCCGATCTCCAACAGATCTAAACGATTGGAGGCCGGTTTTTTTGTGGACATTTAATTATAACAATGTTATATGATAAATAATTATCGAAAAACGATAAAAATATATTGATTTTCAAAAATACATATGGTATTATACATTCAATGCTAAAGGTTTTAGAATCAATATATTTATTATGTAATAAGGAGGATTTATGAATAAGATATTAACAAAGCTAACAAAGGTTATATTAGACATTTTCTTCTTCGGAGGATTAATAGTATGCTTTACCTTACCATTTAGTTTGAAGGTAGTAGGTAGATGGTATGAGACATATGATAAGTATTACATACAGATGTGCATAGTGTTTTTTGTTACTGGTATGGCATCGGTATATATATTAGGTCAGCTTCGCAATATGTTTAGGACGGTTTTATTAGAGGATTGTTTTGTAAAAGAGAATGTGATAAGCCTTAAAAATATGGGAATAGCAAGTATAGTGGTGGCGGTAGCTACAGCAATTAGATTGTTCTTTGTGATTACACCTGCAACACTAATTACTATAATCATCTTTGCTATAGCAGGATTATTTAGTTTTGTGTTATCTCAAGTGTTTGAACAAGCGGTAACCTACAAGCTAGAGAACGATTTAACCATATAGATGAGGAGGAAGTACCATGGGAATAGTAGTTAACTTAGATGTGATGATGGCGAAACGTAAGATAGGACTTACAGAGCTAGCGAGTGAAGTGGATATAACTATGGCGAACTTGTCTATACTTAA
>CAZOUU010000112.1:818-5801 GCA_964583045.1 uncultured Lachnospiraceae bacterium
GCTATGAGATTTACTACATTAGAGGCTATATGTGAGGCCCTTGATTGTCAACCGGGAGATATACTGGAATATATTCCAGAGAATAATGAGTTAGGAGATTAATATGGATTACAGACAAAGCTATAAAAACAATACAATTTTATTTGCAATAATAAGTATGATATATGGTATGTTTTTTGTCATAGCAAATTATAAGAATTCTTATAGTGTTATGAAATTACCACTTAATGTAGTAGTTATAGTAGCTATAGTCATATTTTATAAAATGTTAAATATACATATAAAGAGAAGCACATATCTATATCTTGGATTAAGCTTTCTTATGTCCTTGACAAGCTTTACCTCTATGAGTATATTTATTAATCTGTTTATAGGTGTAGCTATTTTCATACTAGATATAGCAGTTATGTATAACCAACAGTATGACACTAAGAAATGGGGTGTTATTAAATATGGAGAGGCTGGGTGTATTACCTTTGCATATGCCATAGTTAACAGTGTATCTTTTATAGGGGATATAATATGGAAATGCAGGAGTAAAGATACAGTTAAGAAGCCGATGAACTATACATTTTTGTATGTATTACTAGGCTTAGTGATAGGTAGTCCGATAGTAGCAATAGTCCTTGGCTTACTTATTAGTGCAGATGCAGTCTTTGCTAATGTATTTAAGGGCTTGCTTAATATAGACTGGATAAGTATAGATATAGTAGGAATAGGCTTTTGGTTTGTTGCCGCTACGTTTATATTATATGCTTTTTTAGCCACAAGCTCTATGGGAAACATAGATAGTAAGGTATATGATATGAAAAAATGTGAGCCGGTGGTTGCTATTACCTTTACAAGTATACTGGCTGTTATATATGTAATGTTTTCAGGCATTCAGCTGTTTTGTCTATTTATACAAGGAGGAGCTGTGTTACCCAAGGAATTAACATATGCTGAGTATGCAAGACAGGGTTTCTTTCAGCTGCTATTTGCGGCTATAATAAATTATATAATTGTCTATGCCTGTGTTACCCTATTTAAGAATAATATAGCACTAAAGATAATTCTTACTATTATATCAGTATCTACCTATGTATTGATTGCGTCCTCGGTTTATAGGATGTTACTATACATTAGTGAATACCATATGACGTTCCTAAGAGTATTTGTATTATGGTTTTTGGCAGTGCTGGTTATTTTGACAACCGCCACTATTATATCTATATATGTGGAGCAATTTAACCTTTTCAAATTCTCGGTAGCAACACTTGTGATTATGTACATGGGATTCGTACTATTTAAACCGGATGCATTTATAGCTAGATATAATATAACGCATGACGACATATATAGCTATGAGGATGTACTTTACCTAACGGAAAATTTATCTTATGATGCAGCCCCCTATATAGCAAATATAGATACTAGCAGGATAGAGCTGGGGGAGAATTTGGGTTATGTATCAGATATGGGCGACTACGAAGAAGTATCAAAGCTGTCTAAGGAAATGGTAGATAGGATGTTAATCGCTTATTTTCAAAATATTGTTGACTATGAAAAACCTAATATAAGGAACTTTAATATATCCCGGTATAAAGCTTATCAAGCTGCAGAAAATTATTTGAAATAGCATTTTTTATTTGACTAATGAAGAAAAACATAATAAACTAAGAATAATTGTAAAATGTCCTGGTGGAGGAAGGTCTCCATTTCAGGACATTTTATTGTGAAACACCATATTTTTACAATGAGGGTGTAAGATATATATAAATAGGAGGATGTTTATGAATCTAGTTGACAAAATTGATAGCGTAAACAGTGTTATTAATTCATTCGTTTGGGGACCTGTAATGCTAGTAGTTTTTCTAGCGGTTGGTCTGATGTTTACAGTAAGGTCAAAGTTCTTTCAATTAAGTAAGATTAAATTGTGGATGAACGAGACTTTCCTAGCTTGTTTTAAAAAGAAGGAAGTTATAAAGACTAATGACAAGAAAGCTATATCTCAGTTTCAGGCATTAACTACAGCTTTAGCAGCAACTATAGGAACGGGAAATATAGCAGGTGTTGCTACAGCTATTGCTACAGGTGGTCCTGGAGCAGTGTTTTGGATGTGGTTATCAGCTTTCTTAGGCATGATGACAAATTTTGCTGAGAATACATTAGGTATTAAGTACAGATATAAGAATGAGAGAGGCGAATGGATAGGCGGTGCTATGATATACATAGAGCGTGGACTAGGTAAGAGTTGGAAATGGCTTGCAGTTATATTCTCCTGCTTTTGTATACTAGCCTCCTTTGGTATAGGAAATATGTCACAAGCCAATTCTATAGCTACAGCATTAAAGGAATCTTTTAATGTACCTCTAGTTGCTACAGGCGTCGTTCTTATGGCATTAGTAGGTATGGTTATAGTAGGCGGAATTAAACGTATAGCCAGTGTTACAGAGAAGATAGTTCCTTTTATGGCAGGTATATACATAGTGGGTGCCTTGGCAATTATTTTTTTTAAATATTAATCATGTGCCAGCAGCATTTGCGCTTATCTTTAAAGAGGCTTTTAACTTTAAGGCAGCAGCAGGTGGTGTTATAGGATATGGTATTATGCTTGCTATGAGAAAGGGTATATCGAGAGGCGTATTTTCAAATGAAGCAGGTCTTGGCAGCTCGGTTATGGTTCATTCCTCATCAGACGTAAAAGAGCCAGTAGTGCAGGGTATGTGGGGTATATTTGAAGTGTTTGCAGATACTCTAGTAGTATGTACTATGACAGCTCTAGTTATATTGACCTCAGGAGCTTATAATCAGGATAATTATACAGATTATTATCTTACTAAGAACTCAGAGATTAGTGCATCCGTATCAGATGCTAGAACTCTTGTAAGTGAGGCGGATAATAATGTGGATTCCATTATGGTAGCGGCAGATAAAGCTATGGGAGATTACATAGTAACCTGTGATATAGATGAGGGTGATAAGGTAGTGTTATATCAGCCAGCTGGTGATTTAGAAAGCATTATATCTACTGCAACAGATAGAATAAAGAAGAATTATCCAGACGAGTTAGAGTCGGCTAAGACAGAATTAGCTAAGATAGAGGCTAGGCACAGAGAACTTATAGACGAAGAAATAGCTATGCCTAACGGTGTTCCACTTACTAGTGCGGCATTTTCTACTAAGTTTGGTCAGCTAGGTGGTAAGTTTGTATCTATAGCTATTATGATGTTTGCCTTCTCTACTATACTTGGTTGGTCCTTCTACGGAAGTAGAGCGGTTGAGTATCTATTTGGATTAAAGGCAGTTATAGTATATAAGATTATATTTATAGGTGTCATTATAGTGGGATGTGTATCTAGTCTGGAATTAGTATGGGATGTATCGGATACATTTAACGGATTGATGGCTATACCTAACTTACTAGCTATTACATTACTATCAGGTAAGGTTATAACGATGATAAAGGATTATCTATCGGGTAAGGAATTTGTACCAGAAGAAGAAAAAGCGAAAATAGAAGAATAGAATTATAAGAGGTCATTACCTAAGGTAGTGACTTCTTTTTAGATAATCCACTTTACTTCGTAAAGATGGATTGTTCTTAATCCACTTTACTTCGTAAAGATGGATTGTTCTTGCAATACAAAATGGCATATTATATAATGAAGTTTAGAGCTTTTACAGAAACTATAACATATAGATTGGATGGGACAATATGTATAAGATTGATTTTGAAAAACCGATATATGTACATTTCATAGGAATTGGTGGAATAAGCATGAGCGGATTAGCGGAGATACTATTACAAGAAGGCTTTAAGGTAAGTGGTTCTGATAGTAAGGCATCAGAGATGACAGACAAATTAACAGAGATGGGAGCCTTTGTGTATCTAGGACAGAAGGCTTCAAACATAGATGATGATATAGATTTAGTGGTATATACCGCAGCTATTAGAAAAGACAATGAAGAATATATGGAAGTGGAGAAAAAGGGTATTCCTATGATGACCAGAGCACAGCTGCTTGGACAGATAATGTCTAACTACAAATACTCTGTTGCTATAAGTGGTACTCATGGCAAGACTACAACTACCTCTATGATATCTCATATATTTTTAGAGGCTGACGTGGATCCAACCATTTCTGTTGGAGGTATGTTAGATTCCATAGGTGGAAATATAAGAGTAGGTCAGTCAGAGTATTTCGTAACCGAAGCTTGTGAATATACTAATAGCTTTCATGCCTTTAATCCGTATATAAGTGTTATTTTAAATGTAGATGCGGATCACTTAGATTTTTTTAGCGGTATAGAAGAGATTATAGAATCCTTTAAGACATTTGCAGGTAAGATGCCTAAGGAGGGGTTATTAGTTGTAAATGGTGATATGGATTGCGTAGATAGAATTACAGATGGTTTAGAGGCTAGAGTAAAGACCTTTGGATTTAATGGTAGCTGTAATTATTCAGCAACAGATATAAGCGCAGATGCACGTGGACATATGTCATACACACTGGTAGTGGATGGTAAGGTTCAGGAGAGAGTAGACTTAGCACTTAATGGACGTCATAATGTAATCAATTCACTATCAGTTATAGCGGTATCAGATGAATTAGGCATAGCTAGAACAGATGCTATAGAAGGCTTAAAGGCATGCGGTGGTGCTCATAGACGTTTTGAACATAAGGGTACTCTAGGAAATGTGACAGTTATAGATGACTATGCGCATCATCCAACAGAGATTAAGGCTACTTTGGCGGCGGCTAAGGAGACAGATCATAATGATATATGGTGTGTATTCCAGCCACATACTTATACAAG
Organism: uncultured Lachnospiraceae bacterium; assembly: GCA_964583045.1. Lineage (GTDB taxonomy): Bacteria > Bacillota > Clostridia > Lachnospirales > Lachnospiraceae > JAVBSN01. The sequence continues at coordinate 5,619 of CAZOUU010000112.1, forward strand.
AACAAAGGCATTGCTAGACGATTTTGCAGAGGCATTACATACTGCAGATCATATAGTTTTAACAGATATATATGCAGCTAGAGAAAAAGATACAGGAGAAGTTCATTCTAAAGATCTGCTTGCAAAAATATTAGAATATGGAACAGATGCTTATTATTTTTCATCATTTGACCACTGGATAAA
>CAZOUU010000113.1:0-5753 GCA_964583045.1 uncultured Lachnospiraceae bacterium
TATGAAGATTGAAGGTATGATGTGTGGACATTGTGAGGCTAGAGTAAAGAAGTGTCTAGAGGAGGTAGAAGGAGTAAAGGAAGCTACAGTTAGTTATGAGACTGGAACAGCGGTAGTAACGCTAGATAAAACAGTAGAAATGGATGTATTAAAAGAAACCGTAACAAAACAGGGCTACGAAGTAATATCTGTAGATTAGTAAAATATATTACAGTGCTAAGATAATGCTAAGATGAAAGGTAATATATTTATAAAAGAAACTATCTATGTTATATTTGAATTGTTAAAAGGGAGTAGTTATAAATGTGTGACCAACATGCCCCGAATTCCCGTTCGTGGTTGCACACTTTCCGTATAGGAAAGAACAAGACTTTTAGCACGAGAGTGCTAGAAGTCTTTTTTTGAATTAATTTATAGGAAGAAAAGGAGATATATATGGAACTACTATTACAATGTGGAATACTGATTTTAGGCTTTTTGATGTTGGTAAAGGGAGCAGATTTCTTTGTGGATGGTGCTTCAGGCATAGCGAAGAGATTTAATATTCCAGAGCTTGTTATAGGTCTTACTATAGTGGCTATGGGAACCAGCTTACCAGAAGCTTCGGTAAGTATAACGGCAGCGATCAAGGGAAGCGCAGATATATCTATAGGAAATGTAGTAGGAAGTAATATACTAAATATATTATTAATATTAGGTATTACATCAGTAATTACAGCCGTTGCAGTGCAGAAATCTACTATAAAAGTAGAGATACCATATATGATAGGCATAACAGGAATATTATTATTGTTAGGTGGAATAGATAATACAGTAGGCTTTTTAGATGGAATTATATTATGGGTATTATTTATAGCATATCTTACATATTTATTCATTATGGCTAAAAAGGGAAAGAAGAATGAAGAAAATGATAAAAAAGATCAGAGCATCATAAAGCTTATAGTATTTACTGTTGGTGGTATGGTACTCATAGTATTAGGTAGTAATTTCTCTGTGGATGGTGCTACGTATATAGCTGAGTTTTTTGGAGTAAGTGAGAGAATTATAGGGCTTACTATAGTAGCTCTTGGTACATCACTTCCAGAGCTGGTTACATCGGTAACTGCGGCCAGAAAGGGTAATGCAGATATTGCTATAGGAAATATAGTGGGAAGCAATGTATTTAACATACTATTTATTCTAGGTACTACTGCTCTTATTACGCCGATACCATATGCAGATAAATTTATAGTAGATACAATATTTGCTATAATTGTAGGTATGGTACTATGGGTATGTGTTTTCAAAAGTAAAAGGCTTAGCAGAGCTGCAGGAATAATTATGCTGATACTGGAGGTATTTTATTTAGTATATTTGTTTGTGGTTTAATATTAATGGTATAGCAAAAAATGGAAAGTTGTGTTATTATGCGCCTAGTAGGATATATATTATACCAGAAAATAAATTATTATATGAATATAAATAGGGAGTATTTAGTAAAATGAGAAAAACAAAAATTGTATGTACACTAGGACCAGCTACTGACAGAGAAGGCATATTAGAGACATTGGTGCAAGAGGGAATGGATATAGCAAGAATGAATTTCTCCCATGGTGATTATAACGAGCATAAAGGAAGAATGAAGGTCCTAAAAGCACTTAGAGAGAAATATAATAGACCAGTGGCTATTTTGCTGGATACCAAAGGACCAGAGATTCGAGTAAAGGATTTTGCAAAGGGTAAGGTAGAACTAGAAAAAGGTAATACATTTACACTTTATTATGAAGAGAAGCTAGGTGATGAAAAGGGTGTAAGTATCACCAGTAAAGAACTATATGAGGATGTTAAGATTGGTACAAAGATATTACTAGATGATGGATTGATAGAGTTAAAGGTGCAAAAGGTAGTAGGAGAAGATATAGTATGCGAGATAATAAATGGCGGACCTATCTCTAACCACAAGGGTATAAATTTACCAGATATACATTTATCATTACCATACTTAAGTGAAAGAGATAAAAATGATATAGTTTTTGGTATTAACCAGGGTATAGATTTTATAGCGGCATCCTTTGTTAGAAATGGTGATGATGTAACCCAGGTAAGAAATCTAATAAATGCCAATGGTGGAAGAAATATAGAGATTATAGCAAAGATAGAAAATCAGGAAGGTGTTAACAACATAGATGAGATAATAGATTTATCTGATGGTATTATGATAGCCCGTGGAGATATGGGAGTGGAGATACCTTGTGAAGAGGTTCCTGTTATACAGAAGATGATTATCAAGAAGGTATATATGGCTGGTAAGAAGGTTATAACAGCTACACAGATGCTGGATTCTATGATGCAGCATCCTCGTCCAACTAGAGCAGAGACTACAGATGTAGCTAATGCTATATATGATGGAACTAGTGCTATTATGCTGTCAGGTGAGACGGCAGCAGGTAGTTATCCTATTGAATCACTACAGATGATGGTTAAGATAGCAGAGAGAACAGAAAGAGATATAGATTACAGAAAGAGATTCTTTAGTAGAGAGAGACGACAAAATCCGGATATAACAGATGCTATATCTCATGCTACTTGTACTACAGCACTTGATTTAAATGCAGCAGCTATTATAAATGTAACTAAGTCAGGAAACTCTGCAAGAATGATATCTAGATACAGACCACAATGTGATATAATCGCATGTACTACTAATGAGCAGATAAATAGACAGCTTAACCTGTCTTGGGGTGTTGTACCAGTGCTTATACAGGAAAAGACAGATGTTATGGAACTATTTGAACATGCAGTAGAAAAGTCCAAAGAAACAGGTCTAATAAAAGACGGAGATATAGTAGTTATAACTTCGGGTATACCGCTAGGAGTATCAGGAACTACTAATATGATTAAGGTAAATGTAGTAGAATAGAGGATTTAAAAAGAGGATGAGCATTAGTTTTGCTCATCCTCTTTTAGTCTGTAACCTACACCTACCTCGGTAAATATATATTCTGGATCGGCGGGGTTTAACTCTATTTTCCTTCTGATATTAGCCATGTTGACACGAAGAATCTTGTTATTGGCAGTATCAGAATATGGTCCCCAGACATAAGTCATAAGAGCGGTATGAGTTACTACTTTTCCAGAATTTTTGGCAAGATAGGATAATATCTTGTATTCTACTGGTGTAAGGTGAATATTATCGTCATTAACAGTAACTATTCGACCTTCAAAATCTATCTTTAAATTGTGAGAGATATATGGTCTTGAGAATAAGCGGGAATCGGTATTTAGCCTATTGCTATGTCTAAGGGAGGTGCGTATCCTAGCTAATAATTCAGAGGTGCCAAATGGCTTGGTTATGTAATCATCTGCACCCATATCTAAGGCCTTAACTTTTTCCTCTTCATTGGTACGAGCAGAGACTACTATAATAGGATTGCTAGACCAGCTTCTTACATCCCCTATTATAGCTAGACCATCTATGTCAGGTAGACCAAGATCTAAAATTATGAGATCTGGACATTGAGAGGTGATGATAGATATGCCTTCTTTACCGGAATATGCCTGTATAGTTCTGTAATTATGTGAATTAAGTATATTACACATAAAATCTGAAATGTGTTGTTCGTCTTCTATTATCAGTATAGTATATTTATCGGACATCTGTAGCCTCCTTTGGAATGGAAAAAGTAAATTCTGCGCCATTGTCGTGATTAGTCACATTAATTGTTCCGTTGTGAGCTTCTATTATAGTCTTGCATATGGATAAGCCTATACCCATGCCGCGTTTTGTATCGGCTATGGTAGTATTTCTTGTGCCATTTCCGTCGAATATGGTAGGAATAAGCTCAGGCTTGATCCCCTTGCCATAGTCCCTTATATGAACAGAGATATATGCATCATTATCGGTAACCGTTAATTGAATCCCCTGGTCACTATTAGAATGCACATAGGCATTATCTAATAGATTAATTATAACCTGTTCTATTAAGAGAGGATCCATAGGCAGCATTATATAGTCCTCGGGTATAATTACATCTAGAAGGGCATTAGGTTCACGTTTTTTAAATCTATATACAGACTCAGAGATAATTTCTTCTAATAATTCAGAGCTTTTCTTTACCTTAGTAATCTCAGAGTCTTGTATTCTGGTAATGGATAATAGATTTTCTACCATATGTAATAGCCAGTTTGCATCATCATTTATACGATGTATTCTAGCATCCTTTTTATCGCGGGTCTCATCTAACTCAAAATAGGAATTAGTTTCACCTATGATACTGGTTAGAGGAGTGCGTATGTCATGAGATATAGCACGAAGAAGGTTGGCACGCATCTTTTCTTTATCAGCCTTCATAAGCATCTCATCACGTTCTGCAAGCTGACACGCCTGTATTTTACTATGAGTAGTGGTAGCACTGGTGCTTAGAGTTATAATAAGCATTATTACAAAGGTTAAAGGATAGCCAGTTAATGTAAAATCTAATTTGAAATATGGATAGGTAAATAGAAAGTTTACAGAAATAACGCTATATAACGCGAACACTATACCGTACCAATAGCCCTTGGTAAAACGAGCAGTCATAACTAAAGCAACTATATATATAAGTGCTATATTTGCAGAGGCATCAGGAACAATGGTAAATAATCCAAATGCAAGTGCGGTAGAACAAATTATTAGTATTAAAAAAACAATCAAACTGTGAGACTTTATGAATTTATTTTTCATAGGTATATCCCCTCTTGCTTATAATAATCAGATATAGTAATTGTATCTGAATATTATAAAATAGCAAGAAGTTTATACACTAACAAAAAGGTTCTTAGCAAGATTTTAGCGAGGGAGGAAAAAAGTCTTGCCTTGGAGCATACTCTAAGTGATAATATAATAAATGCATTAAAACAAAATAAAGGCGTAATTAAGGAAAGTAAAAATATAGAATTGTACAAGAGTCTATTTCAATGGAAATATCCACTATGGTACTCTAGAGATATCTTGGTGGAGGACAGTACTTTATATGAGACGGCAAGATCGGGTATATGGTATACCCACAATATAACTATTAATAACTCCACGATAGAAGCACCGAAGACTTTTAGAAGAAGTAGTAATATAGCTTTGAATAATATAACTATGCCATTAGCTCAGGAAACACTATGGAATTGTAACCATATTGTTATGAAGGATATAACCGCCAGAGGCGATTACTTTGGCATGAATAGTAGCGACATAGATATACAGGACTTTAATCTAACAGGAAATTATGCATTTGATGGTGGTAAGAATATAGCTATACGTAATGCTAAGCTGATATCTAAGGATGCATTTTGGAATTGTGAAAATGTAACTGTATATGACTCCTTTATATCAGGAGAATATCTGGGCTGGAATTCTAAGAATGTTACATTTGTAAATTGTACTATAGAGAGTGAACAGGGCTTATGCTATATGGAGAATCTGGTTATGGAGAATTGCAGGCTGTTAAATACTAACCTAGCCTTTGAATATACTTCAGCTAATGCCAGGATAGAGAATAACATAGATAGTGTTAAGAATCCTATAAGTGGTGTAATAGAGGCAAATGATATAGGCGAGATTATATATGATAATCCTGAGATGGATAAGAAGAATACTAAGATAAGTATATCGAAGGGATGAGATAAGTATGCAGTATGATTTTGATAAACAGGTGAATAGAAGACATACTAGTTCTATGAAATGGGAGGTGGAGGAACATGAGCTACCTATGTGGGTAGCAGATATGGATTTTCAAACT
>CAZOUU010000114.1:0-5738 GCA_964583045.1 uncultured Lachnospiraceae bacterium
GTATGATGACTAATGCAGGTGTAGCAGCTAAGATGTTTGAGGCCTTGTATGATGAGAATATTAATATTAAAATGATTTCTACATCAGAGATAAGAGTTAGTGTATTAATAGATTCCAAATATACTGAGCAGGCTATGAATGCAATACATGACAAATTTTCACTAGGAGCATAGAGTGCAGGAAATAGTGATTATATATCTGCTTCTTATTAATATAGTTGCGTTTATGGCATATGGTATAGATAAAGGTAGAGCAGTAAAACACAACTGGAGAATTCCAGAAGCCACATTAATAGCAATAGCGTTGTTTGGTGGTAGCATTGGAGCCTTTGTGGGAATGCAATATTTTCACCATAAGACTAAAAAACCCAAATTCTATATAGGAGTACCAAGTATATTTATTATACAGGTTATTCTGGTTATTGTTTGGTTTTACTTATACTAAAAATTATGATAAAATACAGTTGGCTATTAGGTAGCTGACTGTATTTTTTTGCAGTCAATGAGAGCGATTATATAGATATTTACAAAAGTAGATGAGTGGGAGGAGTAAGAACAACATAATGATAAATATAATATTGTTTTTATTAGGAATTATAGTAGCGGTAGGTTCAGCGTTAATAGTTAACATTGAAGGCTTTGATTCAGATTTTATAAGAGGGTTTATTCCTTTATCAGTAAAACACATAGATAGCACTTCTAGAGCTATGACTATTTATTTAATCGTAGGATTAATTGCAGCTATATTTTGTGTATGTATATTAAGATATTTTGTTAATAGAAGAAATCTTAAGTTTTATAGCGGGTTAGGTATACTCTTGTTTGCTATATGTTTTACTGTTCCATTTACTATAAAGATAGTGGAAGGAATAATGTACATGTTGGCATATGCCACTCAGGTATTAGAAAGGGATGAAGTAATAGTTAGCCTGGGATTTATACTAGGTATGACAATCATATTTTTTGTAATAAATGAGATTATGTATGTATTCATACATAATGATTATAGAAGGGAACAAAAAAGATGCATACTTCAGATATGCAGAGTAGTGAATGAACATACCATAGAGGTTATAGAAGAGAGAGTGAGAAATGTAACTTTTACCACTTGCTTTAAGGTTATAGAATATAATAAGAATACATTGCCACCAAGACAATTCTTTAAGATAGTAGAATATAATTGGAATAAGAAAGAAGAAATTGATAGCTGGAGATATTATCAAGATTCTACTATAATAAGATGCAGTGATGAAGATTTATATAAGCAACTAATGGTAGGAGCTTATGCAAAAGATATTAGTTGGCAGGGATAAATATAAGATACGGAGGTATGGTTATGAAGAGAGAAGATTATCTAAGTTGGGATCAATATTTTATGGGTATTGCTATGCTATCAGCTGAAAGAAGCAAAGACCCACATACTCAAGTTGGTGCTTGTATAGTTGATGATAATAATAAGATATTATCAGTAGGCTATAATGGTATGCCAGTAGGATGTAAAGATGACAGTATGCCTTGGGGCAAAGTAGGCAAAGCTTTAGAGAATAAATACTTTTTTGTGTGTCATGCCGAGTTAAATGCTATATTAAACTATGGTGGTGGATCACTTCAAGGGGCAAAATGTTATTCTACCTTGTTTCCATGTAATGAATGTGCAAAGGCTATTATTCAAAGTGGAATAAAGGAAATTATATATTTATCAGACAAATATTCTGATACAGAATCTACTATGGCATCAAAGATGATGTTTGACATGGTAGGAGTAAAGTATAGAGGCTTTCAACCAGAAGGTAGAGATATAAATATTAAATTATAGAAATAGGAGTAAAGATAATGAACATAACTAAGGTAATAGCAACAGAACTTTCCATAAAGGTTAGTCAGGTAGAGGCAACAATCAAACTCATAGATGAAGGGTGTACTATACCATTTATAGCCAGATACAGAAAAGAAGTAACAGGTTCCCTTAATGATGAAGTGCTTAGAAATTTAGGTGAGAGACTTACATATCTTAGAAATCTTGAAGAGAGAAAGACAAGTGTATTAGCGAGTATAGAAGAGCAAGAGAAATTAACACCAGAGCTTAAGAAAAGTATTGAAGAAGCACTTACGTTGGTAGCAGTAGAAGACTTGTATAGACCATATAAGCAAAAGAGAAGAACTAGAGCTACCATTGCCAAGGAAAAAGGTTTGGAAGGCTTAGCTAATATTATATATTTACAGATGACAGATAAAACTGTTGAAGAAGAAGCTAAAGCTTATTTATCAGAAGAAAAAGGGGTGGAGTCTGTAGAGGAAGCTATTGCAGGTGCTAAGGATATATTGGCAGAAAATATTTCTGATAATGCTGAATATAGAACTTATATTAGAGATATTACATTTAAAGAGGGCATGATAACTACAACAGCTAAAGATGAAGAGGCAAAATCTGTATATGAGATGTATTATAATTTTACAGAGCCTATAGCTAAGACAGTAGGCTACAGAGTACTTGCTATAAATCGTGGAGAAAAAGAGAAATTTATAGGTGTAAAACTTGAAGCACCTATTGAAAAGATAGAAAATTACTTGTGCAATAAGATTATAGTAAAAGATAATAATACCACTAAGCCTATATTAGAAGAGGTATGTAGGGATAGCTATGAAAGACTTATATCTGGTGCTATAGAGCGAGAGATAAGAAGTGAACTTACTGAAAAGGCAGAGGATGGAGCTATCCATGTATTTGGTAAAAATCTAGAGCAATTACTTATGCAACCACATATAGTTGGGCAGGTAGTATTAGGTTGGGATCCTGCATTTAGAACAGGTTGTAAGTTAGCTGTAGTGGATGGTACAGGTAAGGTGTTAGATACTGTAGTAGTATATCCTACAGGAAGCCAAGCGAATAGTTCATAGTCTTATTAAGAAGTATGGTGTTACTCTTATATCAGTAGGTAATGGTACCGCATCTAGAGAGTCAGAACAGATTATAGTTGATTTATTACATGACATTCCAGAAAAGGTACAATACGTTATAGTAAATGAAGCAGGAGCATCAGTATATTCTGCCAGTAAATTAGCTACAGAGGAATTTCCTAACTTTGACGTAGGTCAAAGGAGCGCAGCATCTATAGCTAGAAGATTACAAGATCCATTAGCGGAGTTGGTTAAGATAGACCCTAAATCTATAGGTGTAGGACAATATCAGCATGATATGAATCAGAAGAAATTAGATGGAGCATTAACATCAGTGGTTGAAGATTGCGTTAATAAGGTAGGAGTTGATTTAAATACTGCGTCGGCTTCCTTATTGGAATATATATCCGGTATATCTAAGGTTATTGCTAAGAATATAGTAGCCTATAGAGAAGAGAATGGTAAGTTTAGAGATAGAAAAGAATTATTAAAGGTAGCCAAGCTTGGGCCTAAGGCGTATGAACAATGTGCCGGTTTTATGAGAATTCAGGGAGGTAAGAATCCATTAGATGCTACTAGTGTGCATCCAGAGACTTATGAAGCAGCGACAGCATTGCTTAAAAAATTAGGTTACAATTTAGAAGACGTAAGTAGTCAAGGATTAGTAGGCTTATCGATGATGGCAAGGGATAAAGCTTCACTTGCCAAAGAATTAGGGGTAGGAGAGATTACATTAACTGATATTATAAAGGAATTAGAGAAACCGGCTAGAGATCCACGTGATGAGATGCCTAAGCCTATACTTAGAACAGATGTATTAGACATGAAGGATCTAAAAGAAGGTATGGTATTAAAGGGAACAGTTCGAAATGTTATAGACTTTGGAGCATTTGTAGATATAGGAGTTCATCAGGACGGATTGGTTCATATATCCCAACTAACAGATAAGAAGTTTGTAAAACATCCGTTAGAAGTAGTTAGTGTGGGAGATGTAGTAGAGGTTAAGGTTATGAGTGTAGATATAGACAGACAGAGAATTCAACTTACTATGAAATTATAAGAGGTATAGGATATGAAAGAGATTAAATTTAGCGTTAATATGAAGATAAGTTATATGTACAACTTTATGCTTAGACATAATTATACTAGTATACCAGGCATAATAGGTCTTATGATTAGTATTGGTGCTGCTGTTTTTTTGGTATGTACCTTTAATGAGCAGGATAATATGGGTAAAGCGGTATTTTTCCTTATTGCACTTATGTGGACTATAATTAATCCATTAATATTGCATAACAATGCTGTTAGACAAGTTAAGACTAATCCTTCTTATAAGAAACCCTTAGAATATACCTTTAGTGAGGAGGGCATCACTGTAGCTCAAGGAGAACAGCAAGAGACAGTTCCTTGGGACAGATTAGTTAAAGTAGTTAGAACAAAGAAACAACTTATTATATATAGTAGTAAAATACATGCCTTTATTTTTCCGTTAGCAGAGATTGGAGATAAGCTAGAAGCTCTTGATGCTATGATATTAAGCAAAGTAGAAGGCAAGCAAATTAAATTATCATCTATTTATAAGAAAGAGCTGAAAAAATGATATATGAAAGTTATAGACCGGAGGATACTTATAATATAGCTAAGAAGCTTGGAGAAAATGCAAAATCAGGTGAAGTGTATTTGCTATACGGGGATTTAGGAGTGGGTAAGACTTTATTTTCCCAAGGCTTTGGCAAAGGTTTAGAAATAGGTGAAGCAATAGTTAGTCCTACATTTACCATAGTTCAAGAATACACAGACGGCAGACTGCCATTTTATCACTTTGACGTATACAGAATAGCCGATGAAGAGGAAATGGATGAGATAGGTTATGAAGATATGGTATATGGTGAAGGAGTATCCCTTATAGAGTGGGCAAATCTAATAGAGGGCATATTGCCAGACAGATATATGAAGATAACTATAGAAAAAGATAATAATATGGGCTTCGATTATAGAAAAATAGAAGTAGTAGATAAGAGGTAATCATATGAAAATACTTGCAGTAGATAGTTCTGGATTAGTGGCTAGTGTAGCCATATTAGAGGATGAAAATATAGTAGCAGAGTATACTGTTAATTTTAAAAAGACACATTCGCAGACCTTGTTACCTATGCTAGATGAAATAGTGAGAATGACAGAGACAAAGCTTGACTCACTAGATGCTATAGCTGTGGCAGCAGGTCCAGGCTCGTTTACAGGTCTTAGAATAGGCTCAGCTACAGTGAAGGGCTTAGGTCTAGCACTTGACAAGCCTATAATTAGTGTTCCTACAGTAGAGGGAATTGCTTATAATATAGGTGTAACGGATGCCATTATATGCCCTATTCTAGATGCAAGACGAGGACAGGTATATACAGGTATTTATGGCTATGAGGAAGATGAATTTGTAGTTTTAGAGGAGCAGATGGCCACAAGTATAGAAGATATACTTGATAAATTGGGAACATATAATAGGCGAATTATATTTATGGGTGACGGAGTGCCAGTGTTTAAAGAGGTTATATGTGAGAAACTAAAATGCAAATATTCCTTTGCACCGGCTCATATAAGTAAGCAAAGAGCTGCATCGGTAGCGGCAAGAGGTGCTATATATTATGCTAAAGGCAAGTTAGAGACCGCCGCAGAGCATAAACCAGAGTATTTGAGATTATCACAGGCCGAGAGAGAATTGTTGGAAAAGCAAAATAAAGAAAAAGAAAACTCAAGGTAATAGGCGGATATATATATGTATAGTGTTAGAAAAATGAAATATGAGGATTGTTCATATATATATGATATTGAAACCTCTACCAAGGTATC
>CAZOUU010000115.1:0-243 GCA_964583045.1 uncultured Lachnospiraceae bacterium
TTGAGGAAGGGTCGCAGCTAATGCCACAAAAAACCACACTCTAGTTCCTTTAAAAGCCTTTTTAGCTATACTAATAATAACAATAGCAGTTCCACTGCTTATAAGTACATTTACCATTCTGGATGCAAAAAGTAGCAATCTGCCATCTTGGGTAAATATAGCAGCAATCTTGTAAAAGCCTGCTGATACTATGTAGGTAGTTATAGGCTGAAATGCATAGGATATACCCCACAACGGATCTAT
>CAZOUU010000115.1:253-5730 GCA_964583045.1 uncultured Lachnospiraceae bacterium
CGTCTCCTCTAGGTAACTTTCCATGTTCTACTATCCAGGTAACTACTCTATATCTCATATGTTCATCTGGTCCCTTGGCAAAGGGGATAACCCAAGCCCAAGCACAGATAAATATAAAAACCAGTGCTACAATAATGGCCACAAACCATTTGCTGTCTATAAAACTCCTAATTCTGTCTTTCATAATTACTCCTTACCCCATCATATTTCTTTATAAATTAATAACAATGTATCATCATCTGCGATAAAATCATGCTATAAGTTATAGCCATAGGTGCTATAAGTGCTATCGTATTATATATTCTTATATTAATATTATTTTTAATCTGCGGAACATTTATTATCGCCATAATAGGAATAATGAGAGGCATATAATATCTTGCTTGTACTCCTAATATCTCTCCCATGCCTACTGGTGTAAAGCTCATATATAGAGCTGTCCATATAAGACATATAATGCCAAAGGATAATATTCCTATAATTATTCTTGGCCATTTAGTTAAGGTAACACCTTCATTAGTGTCTGTAACTGCAAAAAACATCACTACTACAGTTATAATACTAGAAACCGAAAATGGTCCTAGATGGGCAAACCATCCATATATACCTGTTCCAACTATATAATCTGCAAAGTTTCTAACTATACTGCTAAGCAATAATTTGGTATATCCACCTGGATTACTTAATATATATTTTAATTGTCCTGACGCACTAGTAGCGCCTCCTCTAGCATCTCCTGCCGCCTCAGCACCTGTAGATGTACTAACTAGAGTCGGCAATAGCATAATAGCCATAAGTGCTAGGAATAGCACAAATATACTACTCTTCATAATTATCCTTGTCTTAGAATTAGCAAATCTATCCTTAGGAACAAATAAAAGTGCTATAAGCAGTGGTGCATATAGCATCTTAATACCACATACCACAAACATAGAAACCATAATAATACCGTAGTTCTTCCAGGTCATCTTACTCTCTTTATCGCCAAATACAGTAAACATATAAGCCGCTGCTAAAAATGCGCATGCAATAAGCACTGCATCATATGAATATGTCGCTGCTAAGAACACTGTAGTAGGAAGAAGGGCAATAACTGTCATAATTCTCTTACATATCTTAGTATGTCTTATAGCAAAAAATGTAATAGCCACATAAGCAAGTAAATTAAATATCCTACCTAATCTATATAGTACTGAAAGAGGCTGTTTAAATAGTCTGCCAATTCCTATACCTATAGCAGATGGTATATGTCCTATATCCTTAAGTTCAAAACTGGCTTTAGTCTCATATTCTGGATTATCATATAGATTTTCCCCATCCAGATAAGCATTCATAGAAGCATATTCCTCACTAGTCTGTGGATATAACAAGGAAGATACTGCTGTATCATCACCATAATATGAAACTAGTGGTGCCTCTACCACTTTACCCGTTATAGACATATTATAAGAATGTATAAGATGATATTCCTCATCCCAAGCCACCTTTTGACTAGGTAGCATAGTAATAAGTGCTACGCCCATAACAAGCGCAGTAACTAAAAATCCATATTCTATATGCTCTGTAAATAATCTAGGTATAGCCACTATTAATCCTATTGAGAATACTATGGATATAACTATAAATAGTCTTCTGACATTAACATTTGCCACATTACTATAGCTTATATTATCTATAACCATACCCTTGGCACTATCTGGAAATGTAATTACAATACTCTCTACATTAGAATTAATTCTAGTTGCAGATATGTCCAAGGTAAGATTATTGGTATCTGTAATAACCTTACTTATAGGTGTTCCATCTGTATTATAACCATATATAACCTCTATAGTAGCGTTAAAATCCTTATGTAAATCATAGTTATATATAAGTTTATCTAAATATGCTATAGGCTTATTAATGGTTATAGATGCTGCATCCTCTATCTGTATCAGATTACCTGCTTCATCTTCCTTAAAACCCACTAAAGTCAGTTCAGTAGAATCTATATTCATAACACCTTCTATAGAAGAATCTATCTTCAATAAATGTCTATTTACATATGCTTCAAAAGCAAAGCCTACTGCCACCGATACAGCACATATTATTATAATTCTCAACGCTATAGAAATTATTAATTTTTTCTTACTAACTTCCGAACTTATTTCTGTCGATTTACTATTGTTCATAATATTCTTAATACTATCTATACCCATCTCTTCCTCCTTAAAGCACTTCGGCTATATCCTTCACTATACTAAATGCATCAGTAGTATCTAAGTATTCATTTCCTGTCTTAACTAAAGCTACTTCTGCAATATAACTATTACATATATTAAGCAGAGCTTCACTTAACGTCTTAGGACTAGGTGCTTTAACTGAGGTTAGAAAGTCACTAAAGCCTTTTAAATCCTTATTATCATAGCCATTTGTAACTACTCTTATACCATATGCCGCCATCTCTAAAGGTGGATAGCTCGGATGTGGTGAAACCATAAGAGACAGTCCTGCATAGGATTCACTAAGTACCTTAGCATATTCCGATAAGGATAATTTGCCCAAGGCTATTAATTCCATATTCTTATGCAGCTTTACTGGTAAATGCTCTTCTCCTGCCGAATATAATGTCCATTCAGACGGATTCTCCATATTATCTATAAGCTTATTAAGTGTAGCAACCACTACCTCGAAAGCATTTCTAGCCACTCTTGGTCTACCATATACTAATATCTGTTTCTTTTTATTTACCCTATCTGGAAGTGCTAATAATTCTTGCTTAAGGGACTGGTTAAATACTGGTTCAAAGCTAAAGATATCTGCAAATTCATAGGCCTTATTTAAGAAGAAATCCTTAAGGATAGAAGAATTAAACACTCCTATCTGAGGATATATACATCTATAGGTGGAATCTGCCAATATATATTTAGAAGACCAAGGATAAAATCCCGGTTCATAATCCTGAATCAAATATATGAATTTGTTAGGCTCTATACCTGTCTCTTCTATAAATGCACCATATGCCTCTTGAACTAGGTAGGCACCCCACCAAGCAGTAAATACAAAGTAATCCTTATCACATACAGGTAAGGTCTCCTCTTTTCTTATTACATAAGGAACTATAGTATGCGCTTCACTGCTGTCTAGCTTAGAGGATATGAATTTGTACTTATCCTTATATAGCTTAATAGACTCTCTACTAGGCTCTTCAAATTCCACTATGATACGTGTATCATAGCCTAGCTGGTCCGCTAATCTATTATAGAAATTAAGTGCTGTAGACACACCTCCAAATACATGGTCTGGATTAATAGTAGGCACTACTAGATTAAGTCTTTTCCTAGTGCATACCTTGTCTTCTCTAAAGCTATATGGAATTATCTCTTCTATCTCATAATCTAAGGGATTCATATATTCACCTTTTTTTTCTTTCTTTGCTTCACATATTTCATATAAGCTATTATTGGTTATAAAGTCATAACTATTAGGCTCTCTTTGTATAATAGGATTAGCTTCTCTTAGATCCATCTGTGGATTATAGAAGGGATCTCCCTGTAATCGATAAGGATAATATGCTATATCGGATAACCTATAGTCAATCTCCGGTATATAAGAATCTCTGGTTTTAGATTCATAATGATATAGCTTCACATAAGGTATGTATATATTACTGTAGCCTCTAGCTATAGCTCTAATACATAATTCTACATCACTACCACATATAATAAAGTTCTCATCAAAACCACCTATGGCCTCTATAGTAGCCTTGGATATAGCCATGCACGCTCCCGTAACCGCTGTTACGTCTCTAGTAACCATAGGAGATATAAACGGACTGCCTCTATGAATAGGCTCCATTCCCTTATATATATGGTCTGCATACCCACCTATACCTATAACTACTCCTGCATGCTGTATGGTATTGTCTGGGAATAATAACAATCCACCTACTACACCTACATCCTCTCTAAGAGCATTAGAGGCTAATCTTTCTATCCAATCATTAGATATAATCTTCACATCATTATTAAGGAATATATATACTTCTCCACTAGCTCTGGTCATACCCTGGTTATTTAGCTTAGACCAGTTAAATTCATAAGCCGCCGTCTCTACTATGACATTATTATAAGTATTTACCACCTCTTTAAAATACAAAAAGGTCTCTTCTTCTACTGAATTGTTATCCAAGATAATAATCTCATAATTATCATAAGAGGATATCTCCTCTATACTATCTATAGCCTGAGATAATAAATCCACATGATCCTTAGTAGGAATAATAATAGACACCTTCACATTAGGCATATTATATCTCACATCATACACATACAAATTCTCTGTCTCATATGCCTTAGCATAGCCCTTAGAATATCGTCTGGATAGATATGCATTTACAGCCTTAAGACCAGCTATCTGTGCATATGGCTTTGAATCCGGATTGACTGCCGTAGAGCTAGGCAGTGCCCTCCAAGAATACAGCAGCTTAGGTATATGATATACATCCTCGGTTATCTCTAGCATTCTAAGGAATAAATCGTAATCCTGACTACCTGACATAGCCTCGTCAAAGCCACCCACTCTCATATATAGTTCTCTTTTAAAGCCAAGTAAATGTCCTACATACATCTGGGATAATATAAGATTTTTAGACCAATCCGGTTTGCAGGTAGGCACCTTTCTTACATCCCTTACATTTATTATATCCTGGTCACTATATATAATATCACTAGCATAAGTAGTAGCAGCTATGGCACACTGATAAAGCGCATCCACACTTAGCACATCATCATTATCCATAAGTAATATATAATCGCCTGTAGCAAGTTCTGCTGCCTTATTACTAGCATAGGATATACCACCATTTTTCTCTAGACATATAAGCTTAATTCTCTCATCTGTTAATGTATATAAGTACTCTCTAACTCTTTCATCTGTGGAGCAATCATCCGCTATACATAATTCCCAATTAATATATATCTGCTTCTCTATGGAGGCTATAGCCTTTTTAAGCCATCTAAGCTCCACATTGTATACAGGCATCACAATAGAAAACAGTATATCACCACTAAACTGTCTCTTACTTATATCAGATACATCTGTCACACTACCATTATCTATACCTAGCTTTGAGTTAACCTTTCTGGTAAAACCTGCTATTCCATTTTTCTTTAAATACCTGTAGCCCCTGGCAACTATGGCAGGATCTGCTATACAGGCTTTTACTTTCTTACCTATACCAGACATATATGCTCCTCTTTATCTATAACGCATCTATACCAAATTTCCAAGGCCTTAATTTTGACATATTAGGATTATAAAAAGGATCCTCAGCATCTAATACAGCTCGCCATTTATCCTTCATATAGCTAACCTCACCTTGAAATCTATCTCTATTACCACGTTTTACATCATAGCCTCTACTAATAGACTCATAGTGATAAGCCGTTGCAAATGGATTACATACTATAAGATATCCTAATTTTCTTATATTTAAG
>CAZOUU010000116.1:0-5729 GCA_964583045.1 uncultured Lachnospiraceae bacterium
AACATAATAAGATACTGAAGGAATATTTGCTCCCAAATTCTCCACATTTAGTTCATTCTCTGTTGATACCATCTCTTCTTCTATTGTGGTGGCATCATTTACAATATTTACTTCTTCTGTGGTATTTGCCTCTGTAGTTGTCTCCTCTGTGGTACTTTCTGTAGTTGCCTCTTCCGTAGTACTTGCCTCTGTAGTTACCTCTTCCTTAGTTGCATTATCTACCTCACTAGCATATACCTTGCTACCTGGTTGTACATTTCCTGCCAAAGTACATAACATAGCCCCTACAAGAACTAAACTTAATATCTTTTTCACTCTCTTCATACGTATCCTCCTCTTTTGTATAACCTCATTGTTTTTACATAAGAATATACTTATCTATTATAGGTACTAGTCCATCCTCATCATTTGAAGCCGTCACTATATCTGCTGCTTCCTTCACTACCTCTTGAGCATTAGCCATGGCCACCCCTACTCCTGCATATTTAATCATAGACATGTCATTAAAACCGTCTCCACAAGCTATTACATCTTCCACCGACATACCTAATTTCTTTACTAATATATCTAGCGAAGCTGCTTTATCTACCCCCACTGGCATAACTTCTATAAAAAAAGGTTCTGACCTATATATACTAGCCTGTCTCTCATATAAATTGGCCAGATGTAATTCTCTCTCCAGGGCATGATCCTCATCTGATGTAAATAGACATTTATTAACATCAAAATCCACATAATTTACAAAATCATCTACGGCTTTCAATTCCAAACCATTAATTCTTGCCTCAAGAGTCATCTTGTCATCTATTCTCGTACCTGTAATGACACAATCACTTTCATAAGTAACCAAACCCATATCTTCTAGAACGGCATACTTATATAAATCTTTAATAAGACTATTATCTAATACTTTTTGATATACTATCTCACCTGTCTTTAGATTTAATATCTTAGCTCCATTAAAGGATAGTAAATATCCCCCATATTCCTCTAGATGTATAGTCTTAGCTACCTTCATCAAACCTGGTGTAGGTCTACCTGAAGCAAGCACAACTATGTGACCTTTCTCTTGTAACTCAATCAATTTATTCAATGTAGCAGGCGATACCTCTTTTTTAGAATTAGTAAGAGTTCCATCTATATCCAGCACTAACATTTTCTTCATATATATTCTCCTAGTAATTTTATTAAGTAAAAAAGCGTATACACGATTCCCTGCGTATACGCTATAAATTCAATACATTATCCCAAAGGAACTAAATCTACATTAATCTTCTTAATTACTTGATAAGTCTTATTTCTAAGCTCTTCTGCATCAAATATAGATAACATAAGATCTTTGTCAAACTTATTATTCATTAAGAAATTAATCCAATCTCCAATATAAGCCTTTGCATATTCTATATTATCGTCAGTTCTATTAACTAAGAACTGATCTATATTGTTAATATATTCAATAATACTTGGCTCTTGTTTCTTATTAGCAACTGGAGTCTCGCTATTCTCATCCGACAACTCGATAACCTTACCAGTCTTTGTAATAATAACTCTCTTATTAGGCGCTGATTCTGGTTTTGGTTGATCCTTAGGGGCACGAGTTAATAATATCTCCATAACCTTTACCAAGCAAGCAACGCTATAGGTACATTCTTCTGGAGTCTGTTTATCTCTATCCTTATCAAGATATTGATACCATAACCATTCAGCCTTGCATAATAGTTCGCAAATCTCACCATTATCTATAAGTCTCTTAACATCATCATCTACAGTTGGAGCAACTACCTTACCAAATCCGAACTTATTTGTAGTCTGTTGGTGAGGAGTAGCTTTATATCTAGATGGTAATGTAACACTAGAAAATGTCTCTAATAATATCTTTCTTGCTTTGTTCTCATCATAGCTATTGCTAATAATATCTACTTTATTATTCATAAGACCATGCTTAATCATCTCTGATGCTGCCATAAATACAAGATGTTTCTGTCTATCCTCTAACAGCTTCTTAATCTCATAATTAGTCTTACTCTTTTCTATGATAGAGTTCTTTCTAACCTTGAACGCTTTAATCTTCTCTTTGACGCTAAAGTACATCTTAAGAAGGGCTGGATTAGCATTGACATAATTGCCTATCCAATTAAGCTCTACATATTGATGTTCTATTTTATTAGATATCTCATATACATTATAACCATCAAATATAACACTCAATGTAGTGTATAACATATCTAGCACTTCATACTTCTCCTCCCAAGAACGATTAGCAAGATCTTGGTTAACCAATGCTTTGATACCACATTCATAAAATACTAGATTATATTCATATAAGCCTTCAAATACATTACTCTTATCAGCTAAGGACGAACCTGTACCTAATATCTGTAAATTTTTCTTCATAACTGGCTCATCTTCTATGTACTTGTATACTTTTCTAACATATGTCGATACTTCATCAATCAAGCTGTCAATACGTCTGTTATATATATCCTGCTTAGATATAGCAGTAATAACACTTCTACTTAATACATTAGTATACTGAGTACTATTACAATTTCTAATTAACTCTTTAAAGTTATCATAAACCATAAGATTATCTACTGGTATATGTTCTGCATTAAGACCATAGAATTCAAAAGCCTTATCATAATCCTTCATCCTAATAAATGCATTAAACATACCCATACTAAATTGAACCTTATAATCATTGCCTATATGATTATCCTCTACAAAATAATCAAATAGTACTTCTAAATTACTAAGATAAGCTTCTGAATTAGCAGCTGAAGCTGGAATATCCATCTCCATAACTACATTAAATAAATCTAAGTATCCCATAACAGCCTTATCAAAAGACTTAGGTCTCTCTTCTTCATCAACCATCTGGTAGCATGTATTAATTAGTAACGGAGCAACTCTCTCGCCTATAAGACGCATAGCATCTCCAAACTTTTCTAAATGGTATAAGTATATTAACCATATGCTATATCTATATATACCCGTAGTAGCAATGGCCGCATCAGTATCCGAAGGATCTATATCACCATATACAAATTTAAATAAAGGTGATATCCATTCATAAATCTCATACTTAGCTGGTTTCTTTATATTCTCTTCTACAAACTCTGCGAGTTCATATAACTTAGTGCATTGAGCCTTAACATCGTCATCTACTACCATGTTAGCTAAATCAAAATTACCGTCTTTTAGATAATCAATAACTAATGCATAAAAGCCCTCTTCAACTTGCTCATTTAGAAATCTTACAAGCATACCTTTATTGTTTGATGCTGCAATAGTAAGTACATTGTTATCTCCGCCTGTAGCAATATTAGCTGGTAACATCATCTTGGACTCCTCCTTAAAAAACTTCCGAACTTTTTATGTGTATAATATATAAATACTTTATATCTATTTCACATAATAGCACAAGCCACAAGTATTTTCAATACTGTTAATTATATTTTATGTATAAAAACTTTAAATTACTTTGTTGATTTTGCACAATGATTTTTCAACAAAAACTTTTAAGCATTTTGTACACATTCTATAAATTATATATATTTACTAATTACAATATATTCCCGCCATCTTTAGAATATTCACGGCATTAGTGGTGGTACATCTATCCTTCCTTAATTTATAATCAAATTTAAGTTCATCCCCCTCGTAATACTCTTGAAAATGATAGTTAGTAACCTTAGCATTTTCGTTAGCCATATCACATAGTTCAAAATCATGGGTGGATACAAAGCTTATACAATTAGGCACCTCTAGGTTCTTAATAACTGCCTTAGCACCTATTATTCTATCTGCCGAGTTAGTACCTTTAAATATCTCATCAATTAAGCAAAGCATATTCTTATTTTCTTTGCTGTACGCTACCATATTTTTTATTCTAAGTATCTCTGCATAAAATGTAGAGATACCATTACTTACATCATCTACTACTCTCATAGAGGTAAATATTTTCATATAAGAAGCTTCTAGACTATCTGCACATACTGGTGCTCCTGAATAAGCCAATATAAGATTAATGCCTAAGGTTCTTAGAAATGTAGTCTTGCCTGACATATTAGAGCCTGTAATAATAATTGTATTTTCCGTAATATCTATAGAATTCTTTACAGCTAGATTTTCTCCATTTTTAATTAATGGATGATAGACATTAACTGTATTTAGGGTAACCCTTTCTTCATCTACTATATGTGGAAAGCTATAATCTCTAACTCGACCTATAACCGATAGGCTCACTAATTCCTCCATAGTTGATACCGTATCTATCCATATTTCAATGTGATTTCCATAGGTCTTTTTCCACTTTTCTATAGCTGCAGCCACCCAGAAATCCCATAGCAGGCTTCCAGATAACAATGCATGCACTACAGGATTGTATTTTATATTATAACAATCTATAATAGCATTCAGCTTTTTTAAGCCCTTAGCCGCACTCATATCTCCTCTTATATCTTCTCTTAGCCTCTCTAGCATCTCAGATTTAAAAGCACTAGTTGCTATAGCATCAAACATATATATATATTGCTGCAAGCTCTTAGAGAAGGAATGTAGTGGATTAAGTATTCTTCCAGTCACAGAAGAGGTAATCCATGACAGACCTAAAAGAATCAAAAAAGCTCCTACTACATATATAACAGACCACTTTAACAATATAGTTCCTATGGCTATAGCTATAAATGCCACACTTCCTATCCATTTAATTATACTAAATAGAGCTGGAAGCTTATTCCTCTCATGCTTACAATATTCTATGAATTTGTCATAATCCGAGCTGGGAGCATTACCCTTTTTTTGCATTTGACTACTAAGGGTTTCAAAGTTAATTACAAAGTTATCATTATCTAATAATTCATCTATAGCTGCTGCTCTTTTATCTATATCTTCTATATATTCTCCAGATAATGCCCGTGCTAATTTTTTTCTGCCACCGGGAGTATTTCCACAATTAAGGAATTGATATAGTGAGTTTTTTCCAAATATATCTAAGTCTCTCTCTACCATACTATTATCATTTAGAAACTCTTCTCCTGTATCTGCAAAAGTTCTCCATTCCTCACTAAATCTACTCTTATACCTATCTACTACAGCCTTTCTGGCAACTAAATAATTATAAGTCTCTAACACTCGACCATGGTATACTACTAGTGAAATAAATACCACGCCTAAAAAAGCACCTCCTAAAAACTCTAAAAAATGATTATTAGACACACCCACTATGCATAGCAGCACTGCTGCAGCAAAGACCACTAATCTTACTATGCCAGTTATATTATTTCGTTTATCGTATATGTGTATCATTCTATCCAAGTCACTGCTTTGACTAACACATTCTTCTATTTTCAATATAACACCTCCCAAAATATGTAGAATAATATTATGTCACACATTTTCTATTTTATCAATTTCTAATTGCTTTTTTACTACATTCGTATTAAAATTACATTTATATGGAAGACTATAATAAACTACTAAAAGGAGCGATATTATGAGTAAAAAAAGTTTTATAGGCAAGTCACTAGCTGTTATTGGTGCAGCTGCTGCTATAGGTGGCGTTTGTTATGTATTTAGGGATAAAATAAAAGAGAGTAAGATATATAACGATTTAGATATGGATGAGAAGTTAAGCAAGGTTAAATCTTTCGTTAATAATAACATGTCCTGTGATGATTATGCTGATGACGATTTCTTCTTCGATGAGGATGAAGACACTTCTGATT
>CAZOUU010000117.1:0-5636 GCA_964583045.1 uncultured Lachnospiraceae bacterium
AAATATTACAGGTGGATGTAATGTACAATATGCGCTTCATCCGACTACATTTGAATATTGTGTTATAGAGGTAAATCCTCGTGTTAGCCGTTCTTCTGCCTTAGCATCTAAAGCTACTGGATATCCTATAGCCAAGGTGTCAGCTAAGATAGCATTAGGCTATAATCTGGATGAGATACAAAATGCGGTTACTAAGAAGACTTATGCCAGCTTTGAACCAGCTCTTGACTATGTAGTAGTTAAGATACCTAGATTGCCCTTTGATAAATTTATACAAGCTAGTAGAACCCTTACTACACAGATGAAGGCTACTGGTGAGGTAATGAGTATATGTACTAACTTTGAAGGAGCCTTAATGAAGGCACTACGTTCTTTAGAACAGCATGTGGATTCTCTAGTTGTAAATGAGTACGATGATAAATCTACAGATGAGATAAAAGAGTTATTGCATAATATAGATGATAGAAGAATATTTGTTATAGCAGAAGCTATAAGAAGAGGTATTACATTAGAAGAAGTACATGCTATTACAAAGATAGATGTATGGTTCTTGGATAAGATTACTAATCTTGTAAAGACAGAGATAGCTCTTAAAGAAACTAAAGAATTATCAAGAGATTTACTATACACTGCAAAACGTCTTGAATTCCCGGATAGTGTTATAGCTAAATTAACAAATAAGAAAACAGAAGCTATAAAGGCATTAAGAGATGAACATAATATACATGCTGCATATAAGATGGTTGATACCTGCGCAGCAGAGTTTGAAGCACAGACTCCATATTATTATTCTTGCTATGACGGCGAGAATGAAGTTATATCCGAAAAGACTAAGAAGAGAGTTATGATACTAGGTTCTGGGCCTATAAGAATAGGCCAAGGTATAGAATTTGATTATTGTTCAGTTCATAGTACTTGGGCGTTATCGGATAGTGGATATGAGACAATAATAGTAAATAATAATCCAGAGACAGTAAGCACTGATTTTGATATAGCAGACAAATTGTATTTTGAGCCCTTAACAGCAGAAGATGTGGAGGCTATAGTAGATTTGGAAAAACCAGATGGAGCAGTAGTTCAGTTTGGTGGACAGACAGCCATTAAGCTAACTGAGGACTTATTAAGGATGGGTGTGCCTATTCTTGGTACAAGTGCTGAAAATGTAGATGCAGCAGAGGATAGAGAATTATTTGATGAGATACTAGAGGAATGCTGCATTCCTAGACCGGCCGGTAAGACTGTATTTACTAAAGAGGAAGCTCTAGCCGCTGCTCATAAATTAGGATATCCAGTACTTGTTAGACCTTCCTATGTATTAGGAGGTCAAGGTATGCAGATAGCTATATCAGATAATGATATAGTAGAGTTTATGGAGATAATAAACCGTACAGTACAAGAGCATCCTATATTAGTAGACAAATATCTAATGGGTAAAGAGGTAGAAGTAGATGCTGTATGTGATGGAGAAGATATAATTATTCCTGGTATTATGGAGCATGTAGAAAGAGCTGGTATTCACTCGGGTGATAGTATATCCGTATACCCTGCTAGAAGCATATCTGAAAAGATTAAGAGAGTCTTAGAGGATTATACTAAGAAGCTAGCTAAGAGCTTACATGTAATTGGACTTATAAATATACAGTTTATAGTATATCAGGAGGAGGTATATGTAATAGAAGTAAATCCTCGTTCTAGCCGTACCGTTCCGTATATAAGTAAGGTAACAGGTATACCTATAGTAGACCTTGCATCTAAGGTCATTATAGGAGAAAAATTAAAAGATTTGGGCTATACTCCAGGCTTGCAACCAGAATCTCCATATATAGCAGTTAAGATGCCTGTATTCTCATTTGAAAAGCTTAGAGGAGCAGAAATAAGTATAGGACCTGAGATGAAATCTACAGGTGAGTGCTTAGGTATATCAAAAGACTTTAATGAATCCTTATATAAAGCTTTCTTAGGTGCTGGTGTAGATTTACCTAAACATAAGAAGATGATATTAACAGTTAAAGATTCAGATAAGTTAGATGCAGTTGATATAGGTAGAAGATTTGCCAAGTTAGGCTATGATATATATTCTACTAGAAGTACCTGCAGAGTTCTTAACGAAAATGGAGTACCTGCTAAACCAATTAATAAGGTGGAATGTGAGTCTCCAAATCTATTAGATCTAATATTAGGCCATGAGATAGATTTAGTAATAGATACACCAGCACAGGGTGTAGAAAAGAGTAAGGATGGATTTATAATTAGAAGACATGCTATAGAGACTGGTGTTACTTGCCTTACAAGTCTTGATACAGCAGATGCGTTACTTACATCCTTAGAAGAATCGCATAAGGAAAAGCTTACATTAGTAGATATATGTGAATTATAAGCTAGTAATCTCCTTTGGTTTCATACTACCAAAGGAGATTTTTTAATGCTTTCTATAAAATACATTAGCCTTTAATAAATGACTATTTATGATATAATGTAGAAAAATAGCGGGAGAAATTTATGGAATATTATTCACTTAATAAGTATTTAAGAGATACATTTGGAGAAAAGGTATATAAGATAGCTTTAAATGCTAATATGACTTGTCCTAATAGAGATGGTAAAATAGGATACGGAGGGTGTATATTTTGCAGTGGAAGTGGTTCGGGAGATTTTAGTGAAGATAAGAATAAAACTATTACTGAGCAGATAGAAGCTGGAAAGAATAAGCTGTCAAAGAAGATTACTAATGGTAAATACATAGCATATTTTCAAGCCTTTACCAACACCTATGGTGATATAGAATATCTAGAAAAGATATATACAGAGGCTATATCACATAAGGATATAGTTGCATTATCTATAGCTACCAGACCGGATTGCTTACCAGATGACGTAATGGAATTAATAGCAAGGCTAAATAAACTAAAACCGGTATGGATAGAATTAGGCTTGCAGACTATACACGAGGCAAGTGCCACATATATAAGAAGAGGGTATAAGTTAGGGTGTTATGATAAGGCAGTGGATAGATTATATAAGACTGGTATAGATGTAATAACTCATGTGATTATAGGTTTGCCAGGAGAAAGTAAAAAGGATATGCTAGATACTGTAGATTATGTGTGTAAAGGATCTATATCAGGTATAAAATTACAGCTGCTTCATGTGTTAGAGGGAACAGATTTAGCTATTGACTATAGAGCAGGAAGATTTAAAACCTTAAGCCTAGAGGAATATGTAGATATTATAGGCAGCTGTGTAGATATAATACCATCTAATATAGTTATTCATAGACTTACAGGTGATGGTAATAAAAAAGACCTTATAGCTCCCTTATGGAGTGGAGATAAGAAGAGGGTACTTAATACTTTGAATAAGGAATTAAATAGAAGATAATGTATTGATATAGCATATGAATTGTGATAAAGTTTAAGTATAAATAATGTTACTCCTATTAATACTGCCAATAATGTGGATAGTTCTTCAAGGGTACAGCAGAATGTGGAGTGCGAGACCTGCAAGAATAGAAAATATATGGATGGATCTAATGAAAATGTATCCTTTAAAGCTCCTGGTCATATAGCTCCAGGAGAGTCTTATGGTAAGGTTATGGCTCATGAACAAGAGCATGTAACTAATGCTATAGCAAAGACTTCATCTAATAAGAATGCAAATCTAGTAAGTATATCAGTAGCTTTTAAGATGGGGGTATGCCCAGAATGTGGCAGAACCTATGTAGCAGGAGGAACAACAAGCTCGATTATATCCTACGAAGAGAGTAATCCTTATGAGCAGAATAGAAAGAGTGTAGAAGCTACAGTGCTACCAGGACAGAATGTAGATAAAGCTGTATAGCACTAGATTATATAATATATAGTATTAAAAATGCCAGATGAAAATCATCTGGCATTTAATATAGGTATACAAATTAATATATAACCATAGTGAATAATATGCAACATTACTTGATTAAAATGTATATATTAAATATTGAGCCGGTAAATAGCAAATGAGTGCTGTGGGCAATAAAGACATAGCTATATATAAGAAAAATTAATTGACGTTATATTTCACATATAAAAGAGTTATATAATAACTCATATTTGGTATTGCATAATATTCATTTCGAATGTATAATTATAAAATCAATTTGAAATATGTCGGCATAGAGATTACCACTTATATATAAGTAATTACATATTGAGAAATATTTTAAATGTGATATAGTGATAAATGGTTAGTATATAAAAAGGAGTGTTGGATTATGATTAATGTAGGTATTATAGGTTCTACAGGGTATGCAGGACAGGAATTAGTAAGATTGTTACTTGGACATAAAGAGGCTAGGGTAGTGTGGTATGGTTCAAGAAGTTATATAGATAAGAGATATTCGGAAGTATTTGGCAACATGTTTGAAATAGTTGAAGATAAATGTTTAGATGATAATATAGAAGAATTAGCTAATAAGGTGGATGTTATATTTACAGCTACCCCTCAGGGACTTTGTAGTAGCATAGTTAATGAGGATATACTAAATAAAGTAAAGATTATTGATTTAAGTGCTGATTTTCGTATAAAGGATGTGGCTACTTATGAAGAATGGTATAAATTAGAGCATAAGAGTCCACAGTTTATAGAAGAAGCTGTATATGGTTTGTGTGAGATTAACAGAGAAGCTGTAAAAAAAGCTAGATTAGTAGCTAATCCAGGCTGTTATACTACCTGCTCTATACTTACTATGTATCCACTAGTTAAAGAGGGATTAGTAGACCCCAATTCCATTATAGTAGATGCCAAATCCGGCACATCAGGAGCTGGTAGAAGTGCAAAGGTACCAAATCTATTTTGCGAAGTAAATGAAAATATCAAGGCATATGGAGTGTTGACACATCGCCATACTCCAGAGATAGAGGAACAATTAGGATATGCAGCAGGCGAAGAAGTAAAGATTATATTTACTCCACATCTGGTTCCTATGAATAGAGGTATATTAGTTACTGCTTATGCAAATCTAAAGAAGGATGTAACCTATGATGAGGTAAAGGCAGTATATGATAAATATTACAAGAATGAGAAGTTTGTTCGTGTGCTTGAAAAGGACGTTCCGCCAGAAACTAGATGGGTGGAAGGCAGTAATTATGTAGATGTTAACTTTAAGCTAGATGCTCGTACTAATAGAATAGTAGCTATGGGTACTTTGGACAATGTGGTTAAAGGTGCTGCTGGTCAGGCCGTACAGAACATGAATCTTATGTTTGGCTTAGATGAGAAAGAGGGACTTTGTATGGCACCTATTTTCCCAGCGTAATGGATATATAAGGAGTGACAATTATGAATATTATAGAAGGAAATGTAACAAGCCCTATAGGTTATAAAGCCTGGGGACTTCGAGCAGGAATTAAAAAGGGAAAGACCAATAAGGATATGGCACTTATATATAGTGAGTGTCCTGCAACAGTAGCTGGTACATTTACAAAAAATATGGTTAAGGCAGCTCCTGTATTATGGGATAAAAGTATTGTAGAAAATCTAGAGACAGCACAGGCAATAGTAGTTAATAGTGGTATTGCAAATGCATGTACAGGCGATATGGGATATGAAAATGCAGAGAGTATGGCAGGCTATGTGGCAGAGGCCTTTAATATATCAAAGGA
>CAZOUU010000118.1:0-236 GCA_964583045.1 uncultured Lachnospiraceae bacterium
GTAAAAAGCGTAATATATTTATAATGGGATGTATGGCCGGAATGTTTATAGCATTTGGAGCCTGTTGCTCTAGTGCAGCAATGTTTGGAATAAAAGATCCTGGGATGGCAAAATTGGTGGCAGGAACTATATTCCCAGTAGGATTAATGCTAATTATATTAGTTGGTGGAGAATTATTTACTGGCGATTGTCTTATGATTATGGGTGCCTTAGATAAGAAGTACAGAGCAGCTACT
>CAZOUU010000118.1:246-3586 GCA_964583045.1 uncultured Lachnospiraceae bacterium
ATAAGCTAGTGGTGGTATTTGTTAGTAACATGATAGGTGCGGCTGTTGTGGTAGTATTGGTTTACTTTAGTGGTCAGCTAAATATGTCGGACGGCACATTGGGAGCCTATGCCATAAAAGTAGCATATACAAAGGTTAATATGAACTATTCGGCAGCATTTACATCAGCTATATTATGTAATATATTAGTATGCTTAGCAGTATTGATGGCATACTCAGCAACAGATGTTACGGGCAAGGTATTTGCTGTATTTTTTCCTATACTAGCTTTTGTTGTAGGTGGATTCGAGCATTGCGTGGCTAATATGTATTATATACCAGTAGGTATGTTATCTCTTAATAATGAGACTTATAAAAACATGGCAATGAAGATATATGGCTTAACGGAGAGTCATTTGAGTACTCTTAATATAGGAAATTATGTAACACATAGTATATTACCAGTAACCCTAGGAAATGTAATAGGTGGGATGTTATTTATAGGAGTTCCATTGTATGTATTATATAAAAATCAAGAAAAAATAGAAAAGGAATCTAATATACAAAGCATAGGAAAGATGTATTCTTAGAATAATTAATAGATAATTGAAGCTAGCTCTTTTTGTTAGACAGATTAATGTCTAATAAGAGGAGCTTATTTTTATAGTATTCTACACCTGATACCGATATATTGTGTGTATATTTAATGAATGTAAGAAAATATTATATTCTATATTAATAAATAATGTGTTACAATATCAAAACTTACATAGATTAAGAAGTGGAGGTGATTTAAATGATAGTTATTATACCTGCTTATGAGCCAGATGAGCATTTAATAAGATTAATAGATGAATTTAAATTACATACCTCATATAGAATAGTAGTGGTTAATGACGGAAGTGTTAATAGTACAGATATATTTGAAGGTATAGCTTCTAAAGTGGATTTAGTAGAGCATAAAATTAATAAAGGTAAGGGTGCTGCTATGAAAACAGGAGTAGAGTATGTACTTACACATATACCGGAAGCAGATGGAATAGTATTCGTAGATGCAGATGGACAGCATACTATAGAATCTATAGATAAAGTAGTAAAAGAATTAGGTAAAGAAAATGACAGTATTATATTAGGTAGTAGAGATTTTGAGGGTGATGTACCCTTTAAATCTAGATTTGGAAATAAATTAACAAGAAGAATATTTAAGTGGGTATGTGGTATTTATTTAGAAGATACACAGACGGGTCTTAGGGCTATGTCTATTGAGAATGCGAAAAAACTGCTAGCTATCAGAGGTGATAGATATGAGTATGAGATGAATATGCTAATGACATTTGCCTATCAGGGTATTCCTATTGTAGAGATTCCTATAGCTACCGTATATGAAGAAGGAAAGAATGAAACTACTCATTATAGACCTATAGCTGACTCTATCAAAATATATAAAACTATAGTTAGCTTTGCATTTCACACATTGTTTAATTAGTGGTATAATGTACTATGGTATGAAAAATTATGGCGTGAGTAGGCTTGGGATTAATGGTAGTTAGATAGATGAATTATATTAAGTGGGTTGGTGTTTTTTATGAGTACAGTTTGCAAAAAGATACTATGTAATGATATTACATTATTAGTATTCGTTGCGTTGGTAATTAATTCTATATTAGAGATTCTAAGCAGACATTCTATTGTCGGCATGGTTAAGTTCGTGATAAATTCCCCAGTTGTATTTTTATGTAATGTGATGATTATATTATTATCACTATTTATTGCATTACCATTTAAAAAGAGATATTTTGCTGCTATCCTTATAGCTATTATGTGGATTGTATGTGGAGTTATTAATTATGTGGTTTTAGGATTTAGAGCGACTCCGTTTACAGCAGCAGATATAAGAGTAGCTACTTGTGCTAAGGGTTTAGCAGATAAATATTTCAATGTATTAGATGTTGCATTAATTATATTAGCAATTGCATTAATCACCTTATCATTAGTATATATGTGGAAAAAGCTTCCGAGAATTAATCATTCTATTAAGTTTGGGTGGGGAATAATCTCCACACTAGTTACAGTGGTTATAGTTGTAGTATATTTCAATATGGGAGTAGAGGCAAAAAATACATCTAGCAGTAGCAGCAATTTAGCTTATGAATATACCGAGTATGGATATGCCTATTGCTTATCTAATAGTGTAATTAGTACAGGTATAAGTAGACCCTTTGATTACTCTGAATCTAAACTTATGGATATAAAGAGTAGCATAGATTCTAGTAATCTAGAGAGCATTGATAGAGCTAATAAGGATTTGCCTAATATTATATATGTGCAATTAGAATCATTTATGGATGTAGAATATATAGATAAACTAGAGTGTTCCGAGGATCCTATACCTACCTTTAGAAGGCTGAAGGAGGAGTACACCTCTGGACTACTTACGGTTCCGGTAGTAGGTGGTGGTACGGCTAATACAGAGTTTGAGGTACTTACCTCTATGAGTATGTCCGCTTTTAAAGGAGGAGAATATCCTTATATTACATTGCTGCAGAATCAGACCTGTGATAGTGTGGCATATGATTTAACTAATAAGGGCTATGCTACGCATGCGATGCACGATAATTATGGTAGCTTCTATAATAGAGATGAAGTATACCGCAATCTGGGATTTAAAGATTTTACTTCAATTGAATACATGTATAATGTAGATTACAACGAAAAAGGCTGGGCAAAGGATGATGTATTAATCACCAGTGTAACAGAGGCTATGAATTCTACAGATGAAAAAGATTTTGTGTTTGCTGTAACGGTTCAACCTCATGGTAAATATCCTGCTACGAAGGAATATGATGTAGGGAATATAGATGTAGAGCTTACAGCAAAGGATGTAGAAGAGGTATCAGAAAGTGAACTTGAAAAGCAGAAAATTAAATATAGATATTATGTAAATCAGATAAAAGAAGAAGATGAGTTCATTAACAGACTTATAAAGGAAGTAGAAGCTAGAGAGGAAGATACTGTAATAGTATTATATGGTGATCATCAGCCTAGCTTAGAGTATACTGGGGAGAATTTAAAAGGTATAAATATGTACCAGACAGAATATGTCATATGGGATAATATAGGACTTGACAATAAAGACGAGGATATATGTGCATATGAGCTAACCGCTAAGCTAGACAGTATGTTAGGTATAGAAGGAAATACTATGACAAATTATCATATGACGAACAAAGGTGCAGTAGATTATGAAGATAATATGCACTTGCTAGAATATGATATGCTATATGGCGGTGGATATAGTATGGAAGATGTAGATATAGAAGCTACAGATATGAGTATGGGAATTAGTCCTATAGAGATTACA
>CAZOUU010000118.1:3596-5548 GCA_964583045.1 uncultured Lachnospiraceae bacterium
GTAGAGTATGCCTATATAAAAGGTAAGGGCTTTAATGGATTTTCTACAGTATCCATCAATGGAAAAGAGAAAAATACTACCTATATAAATGGGGCAACTCTTGCTATTCCTATTGATAAATTAAAGGCGTGGGATGTAATTACTGTAACTCAAGCAGGTAAAGACGAAGAAATTTTAAGTGTAACCAAGGAATATATTTATAAAGAGTAAACTTTTATGAAAAAAACCTTTAAAAATGTATAAAAGTAATTTATAATGTCATAGATGTATTTTTTATGAAAACACAGAAAGTAGGTTAGGTTATGTACAAGATAATTAATAAAGAGGTTTTAAATGACTCCGTAGAGCTTATGGAGATTCATGCCCCATATGTATCAGCCAAATGTGAAGCTGGACAGTTTATTATTATTCGCGTAGATGAAGCTGGAGAGAGAGTTCCACTTACAATTGCGGATTATGACAGAGAAAAAGAAACAGTTACAATTATATACCAGGTTGTAGGTTATACTACAGAGTTACTTAGTAAATTAGAGGTAGGAGATAGCGTACAGGATTTTGTAGGTCCTCTTGGTAAGCCAGCACCTCTTAACAAATGTAATCGTGTAGTAGGTGTAGCTGGTGGTGTAGGAGCTGCTCCTTTATATCCTCAGCTTAGAAAACTTCATGAGATGGGAGTAGCTGTGGATGTAATTATCGGTGGTAGAAGTTCGGAGTTTGTTATATTAGCAGATAAGTTTAGAGAATTCTGCGATAATGTATATATAGCAACAGATGATGGAAGCTTAGGTACAAAGGGATTTGTAACTAATGTATTACAGGATAAGATAGATAGTGGTATCAAGTTTGATGAGGTTATAGCGATAGGACCACTTATTATGATGAAGAATGTAGTTAAATTAACTAAAGAATATAATATTCCTACAAATGTATCCCTTAATCCTATTATGATTGATGGTACAGGTATGTGTGGCGGATGTCGTGTTAGCGTAGGAGGGGAGACTAAATTTGCTTGTGTTGACGGACCTGATTTTGATGGCTTCTTAGTTGATTTTGATGAATGTATGAAGAGACAGACTATGTTCAAGGAAGAAGAACATAATTGCAGAATAGGAATAGGTGAATAAGAACAATGGGAAAGAATATGAGTTTGACAAAAGTAGTTATGCCAGAGCAAGATCCTAACGTTCGTAATAAAAACTTCAATGAAGTTACTCTAGGATATACAAAAGAGATGGCTATGGAAGAGGCAACAAGATGTCTTAATTGTCCTCAAAAACCATGTATGAATGGTTGTCCTGTTAATGTACCAATACCTGGATTTATCGAGAAGGTAGCGGAAGGGGATTTCGATGCTGCTTATGATATAATCACAAGTGAGAATGCATTACCAGCTATATGTGGACGTGTTTGCCCACAAGAGAATCAATGTGAGGGCAAGTGTATTAGAGGAATCAAAGGTGAACCAGTAGCCATAGGTAGATTAGAGAGATTTGTAGCTGATTATCATATGGAGAAAGCGACTGATATTAAGCTTGATATAGAAAAAAATGGTAAGAAGGTAGCAGTAGTAGGTTCAGGTCCTTCAGGTATTACATGCGCAGGAGAGCTTATTAAAAAGGGTTATGATGTAACCATATTTGAAGCACTTCATAAAGCTGGTGGTGTACTTAGCTATGGTATTCCTGAGTTTCGTTTACCAAAGGATTTAGTGGCTAAAGAGATAGAGTCAGTAGAGAAATTAGGTGTAGATATAGAGACTAATGTAGTAGTTGGTCGTTCTGTAACTATAGATGAATTAATGGAGCAGGGCTATGAGGCAGTATTTGTAGGTAGTGGAGCAGGTCTTCCAAGATTCCTTAATATACCTGGTGAGAATTTACTTGGTGTATACTCAGCTAATGAGTTCCTTACTCGTGTTAATTTGATGAAGGCATATAAGTTCCCAGAGATGC
>CAZOUU010000119.1:0-5547 GCA_964583045.1 uncultured Lachnospiraceae bacterium
CAGCAGATTTAAATGATGTAAACATGATTGATCCATTTCACCTAGAAGCTTATGGTAAGACAACGGTTAACTATAATCGTGATATAGAGATATTCCCAGTGCTTAATGCTATATTTGAAGGTATATATGGAGAAAATACTTACTACAAATCACCTACAGATATGGGTGTTAATATGGCAGGTAATTGTATAATTGATGATGAAGTGTGTTGCGAAGCATCTAAGATGGAGATTATCAGAAGATACTATACAGCTATGAATAAGGTAGCTAAAGAAGAGGCTTCAGAGAATGAAGTGTATAAGATAGAGCTTCTTATGAAACAGGCTAGAATCACTACAGATGATAGAGAAGTTACTGTAGCAGCAAGAAAAAGAGCTGAGCTGGTAGGAGATGGAGAACCAACAGCTGCTATTGAGCTAGAGGATGGAACAGTTATTACATCTAAGACCTCAGATTTTTTAGGAGCATCAGCTGCGCTTGTACTTAATGCGGTAAAATATCTAGCAGGTATGAGTCGCGAGGAAAAGCTTATAAAACCAGAGGCTATAGAGCCAATACAGGATTTAAAGGTACGTTTTCTAGGCGGAAAGAATCCTAGGCTTCATACAGATGAGGTACTTATAGCATTGGCACTATCTTCATCCACAAGCGAGAAGGCAAGGTTAGCTATGGAACAGCTTCCTAAGCTAAAGGGATGTCAGGTGCATACTTCGGTTATGTTATCAGAAGTAGATATAAAATGCTTTAAGAGATTAGGTGTAGATCTTACTAGTGAGCCTATAAGAGATGGATTGAAATTATTCTAATAGAAGAATAAAATATGTGATATAATACATTTTATATAGATATATTTTATACAAAATATTTATACTAGAGTAGTAGAATATATAATTAAATGCAGATTATACTAAAATGTGTTTCAAGGAGGAAATAAAATGAAAAATGTAGTTGTTGCCGGTGGTGGAGTTTTAGGTAGTCAGATAGCTTTTCAAGCAGCGTATTGTGGTTTTGATGTTACAATCTGGCTTCGTAGTGAAGGAAGTATTACACGTACACAACCTAAATTAGATAACCTTAAAGAAGTATATATAAATGCCATTAATTTGATGGCTACACCAGAGGGTCAGACGCCTTCTACTTGGGCAAGGGGCATTGCTGATTATGATACATTTGATAAGGACAAATGCATAGAGCAAGTAGAGAAAGCTTATAAGGGTTTAAAGCTGGAATTAGATATGGGTAAGGCTGTAAAGGATGCAGATTTAATTATAGAATCTATGGCTGAAAATGTAGATGATAAAATAGCATTTTATGAAAAACTTGCACCCTTAATGCCAGAAAAGACTGTATTAGTTACTAATTCATCTACCCTTCTCCCTTCAAAATTTGCGAAGTATACAGGAAGAGCAGATAAGTATCTTTCCCTACATTTTGCTAATTCTATATGGAAGAACAATACTGCTGAGATTATGGCACAATCAAAGACAGACAGTAAATATTTTGATGAAATTATGAAGTTTGCCGAGGAGATTCGCATGATTCCTCTTCCTGTTCGCAAAGAAAAATCAGGATATTTGCTTAATTCTATGTTAGTACCACTACTTTTCTCCGGTATGGATTTATATGTAAATGGTATATCTGATCCAGAGAGTATAGATAAAGCGTGGACTCTTGGCACAGGAGCACCTAAGGGACCTTTCCGCATATTAGATACTGTGGGACTTACTACAGCCTATAATATAGTTAAGATGTATCTTAAGATTCCTTCATTTTTAGCTCCATATAATTTTAAAGGTATGGAGAAGATGTTGAAAAAATATATAGATGAAGGCAAGCTAGGTATGTCAGCTGGTGAAGGCTTCTACAAGTACGATAAATAGACATTATAAAACTGTATTTTACGCCTTGCATTTGCAAGGCGTTTTGTTTGAAATAATATACCTAAAACCTATTAGAATAGTGGAAGTATAATGCATATTTGTGTATACTTAGATATAGATTTCTTGTATAATTAAGTTGTTGTAAATGTTTATCTAGAATGGAGGTTGTTATATGTCAGAAAAGAAAGCATTAAATGCAGAGGAATTACTAGAAAAGATATTTTATTATATGAATAGATTGGTTGAAGAAAAAGAATTTTCATCCACCATACATATTTTGACAGATTTAGGAAGAACCTTAGTTAATTCAGATAGAGCATCCTTTTGGCTTTGGGATAAGAGAAGAAAGGAACATTGGACTATTGTGGCTCTAGATAATGGCAAGATAACTGTTCCTGAAGGGGCAGGTGTAGTTGGAACCTCTATAATGAATAATGAGACTATAGTTATTAATAATCCATATGAAGATAGCAGATTCAATCAAGATGTAGATAAAGAGACTGGCTATGTGACTAAGTCCATATTATGTATGCCAGTAACCAATACAAAGGGTGAGGTCATAGGTGCCTATCAAGCTATTAATAAGTTGAAGGAGGATGGTGAACCAGGAAGCTTTAGTGATTTAGATATTAGTAGACTTACTCTTGCAGCTATATATTGTGGTAAGACATTAGAATCCCATCTATTATATAATGAGGCACAGATAGATAGTATTACTGGATTAAAGAACCAAAAGGGTTTCTATGAATACTATAATATGAGGGTAATGCCATTTCTAATTAGTAATAAGATGACAGGTGTGATGGGAGATATAGATCATTTTAGACAGATTAATGAAGAATATGGCAGAGGTGCAGGAGATGCCTTGCTTAAAACTATAGCAGACACTATACAGTATAGTATCTATATAGATGATGAGGCTATTAGATGGAAGGATGATAAATTTATTATATTACTATCTAATAAGACTAAGAGTGAAGCTATAGGGTTTACAGAAAAATTAAGAAAGAAGATAGAGACCTTAGCTTGTGATTACAATGGACAAACTGTTAAAGCGACTATGTCATTTGGAGTAGAAGAGTTTTCTTTCCATAAATCCTCAGATGAAAATATTAAGCTTATAGCAGATAAAGTATATGATGCTAAGTTTACAGGGCGAAATAAAGTATTATAGGAAATGTTACTAGTAATCTATGAATAAAACTAAGGATAAGGGCAGGCAAATGTCCCTTTTGTGAGGAGAATATATATGAAGAAGTTTAAGAAGCTTTTATTGTTGGCTTTAGTTAGTGCAGGAATATTAGTTGGCACATTTGGATACGAGGGAGAGATAGTTAAAGCAAAAGAAAATGAATCGGTGGATGATACCTTTATTGTGGGCTTTGATGCAGAGTTTCCACCTTATGGATACAAGGATGAATCAGGAGAATATGTAGGCTTTGATTTAGACCTAGCACAAGAAGTGTGTGTGAAGAATGGTTGGACCTTGGTTAAACAACCAATAGATTGGGATTCTAAAGATATGGAGCTTAATTCAGGTTCCATAGATTGTATATGGAATGGTTTTACTGTGAATGGAAGAGAAGATGATTATACTTGGACTTCTGCATATGTAGATAACTCTCAGGTAGTAATTGTTAAGGCTGATTCGGGTATCAAGAAGTTAGCTGATTTAAAAGGCAAGGTAGTAGCTGTTCAAGCAGATTCATCGGCATTAGCTGCATTTACAGGAGAAGATGCCTCAGAGGAAAATATTGCATTAGCGGATTCGTTTTCTATGTTACAGCAGGTATCGGATTATAATAGTGCATTTATGAATCTAGAGGCTGGATCGGTTCAGGCTATATGTATGGATATAGGAGTGGCAAAATATGAGATAGAAGCAAGAGATAATAAATTTATTATGTTAGATGAAAATGTATCTAGTGAACAATATGGAGTAGGATTTAAACTAGGTAACACTGAACTTAGAAATCAGGTACAAGAGACTTTAAATGAGATGCTAGCAGATGGAAGCTTTGACAGCATAGCTAAGAAATGGGGACTTGAAGATTCAGTATGTCTAGGTGAAGAAGGAACAGAGGTAGGAGACTCTAATAGTAGTGAGGTAAAAGATGCTTTTGGTACTAAGCTACTTAGTATGATTAAGCAATTATCTAGAGGTATATTAGCTACCCTTGCTATATTTGTATTAACTCTTATATTTTCATTGCCTCTTGGCTTATTAATAGCTTTTGTAAGAAAGTCCAGATTTGCACCTTTTAGATGGATTGCTAAGGTATACATATCAGTTCTTAGAGGAACACCTTTAATGCTGCAGTTATTAGTTGTATTCTTTGGACCATACTATCTATTTGGAATGAACCTTTCTTACGAATATAGATTTTATGCAGTTATTATAGGATTTTCGCTTAATTATGCGGCATATTTTGCAGAGATATATAGAGCAGGTATAGAAGCTGTACCAATAGGCCAATATGAAGCAGCTACGGTTTTAGGCTATAGTAAAGGTCAGACTTTTTTCAAAATAGTATTTCCACAGATGATGAAGCGAGTTATGCCACCGGTTACTAATGAAGTAATTACATTAGTTAAAGATACATCATTAGCATTTGCAGTAGCTTATACAGAGATGTTTACCTTGGCAAAACAGGTTGCAGCAACAGAGGCCAGTATTATGCCATTATTCATAGCGGGTGTATTTTATTATATATTTAACTTCATAGTTGCATTTGTTATGGAACGCATAGAGAAGAAATTAAGTTACTATAGATAGATTAACCTAGGAGGAATATATGAAACTGTTAGAGATAAAGAGTTTAAAAAAGAGTTTTGGAGATTTACAAGTTTTATCAGATATATCTATAGATGTTAATGAGGGAGAAGTAGTAGCTATATTGGGCCCTTCCGGTTCGGGAAAATCTACATTGCTTCGTTGTGCAACTATGCTTGAGACTATGGATGAAGGCTCCTTAAGCTATCTAGGTAAGGCTGCCGCTACTATGGATGAGAATAATAAAACTATATATGCGAATAAAAAAGAACTGTCTAGTATAAGAGAAAATTTTGGATTAGTATTTCAGAATTTTAACTTGTTTCCACATTATTCTATATTGAAAAATATAATGGATGCACCTATACATGTGCAAAAACGAGATAAGGGTGAAGTGGAAAAAGAAGCTAGAGAATTACTAGCTAAGGTAGGATTATCTGATAAAGCAGACGCTTATCCGGAACAGTTATCTGGTGGACAACAGCAAAGAGTAGCTATAGCTAGAGCTCTTGCCCTTAATCCTAAGATGTTGTATTTTGACGAGCCTACATCTGCATTGGATCCAGAGATTACTGCAGGTATACTTAAGATACTTCGTCAGTTAGCAGATGAAAATATGACTATGGTTATAGTAACTCATGAGATAAATTTTGCTAGAAAGGTATCGGATAGAGTTATATTTATGGATGGAGGCTTAATTGTAGAAGAGGGTAAACCTGAGGAGGTTATAGATAATCCATCAAATGAAAGAACACAACTATTTCTACAAAAACTAAGTAGATAAGAGGAATGAGGGAGGTAATGGTACCAAAATTCGCCCCTCGCAAGAAAAACAGATGGTAAAAATTTAGTGGTATAGATTCCGATACTGTTATGGAATGGATAAATGATTTC
>CAZOUU010000120.1:0-5538 GCA_964583045.1 uncultured Lachnospiraceae bacterium
TCATTAACTCTTTTTACATATTCCTCTTCTTCTGATATATTAGGATTATAATAATACATTGTAATAAGGAAATACTGACTTAAGTTTTCTAATACGTAGCTGCTGCAAGGAGCGCAGCAACTATGTAATAACAAACTAGGTGGCTGTATGTCCCCTTGTATTTTATCTATTTCCTGTTCCATTTTTTGTTGAAAATTAACAATATTATTCATATAAAACTTCTCCTTTATCACTTTTCACAATGATTTCAAAATACACAAGGACAATTTTAAGTGTCTTTTGTGCAACATTCCTAATTGACTTTGTGAACAATATACAATATACTATTCATAAGATAGGGAATATAATATTACTTGAGACGAATTGCATAATTTTCTCAAATAAATTATAAATTATACACATAGGAGGTGGCATCATGACAGTAGATCAAGCTGTAAAGAAGTTTAAACTAGAACCACTAAATGTTTATACTGCCAAAGCCAAAGCAAAAGAGTTAAATGTAGATGAGGTACTTTACATGAACGTACAAAAGAATAAATACGCATATATCGTTCGAGACGGTTCTCGTGGTATTATGTTATATCAAGATGAGAAAAGTTTTTACTCTCAATCATTCAAGGGACTCAAGATGACACCTTTAGAACCATAGTACACCATTTTGTACATTACATCAACTTTTTTAACTACAGTATTATTAGTAAGACTCATGTGTTATCACTAATATTACTGTAGTTTTTTCATACCTTTTTTCATTCTTTAGTACCTTCCACTCTTATTGTGCTTAATAAAATTAAGTATACATAATATCGCTACTATTCTATAGTATCTTATATCTGACTTTTTCTTCATCAAATACCTTGTATCTTATTAAATCATCTAGAAATATGCATATTAAGGATAGAAAAAACCATATTAACGAATATGGAAGACAAATTTGACCTAATACATTATATGGCATCTCCGAATAATCCCATACATTTAGACCCATAACTATATTTACTATCACTCCTGTTAGAAATTCTACTGTGGTTATTATGATTGCCGATATGACCATCTGACTAATAAGAGATACCTCTTGTCCTAGCACTTGATTTATCATTCCGCTTAGTATAAAACACAGTCCACCACATATAATCATAGATATATGGGAATAACCTCTAAAAGCAATTTCTATATAGTAATAAGAAAATCCACCTATCAGCATCAAAAAACTGTATTTAAACAACCTATCCTTCATATCACTATCTCCCGTCGATGTATTTATATAATTCATAGTATCCGCATAATTAAAAAGAATATGCACCATAGACTTAAAAGTCCATGGTGCATATTAGTATAATACTATATAATTAATATTTCTTACTCTACGCTGTAATTAGGTGCCTCTTTTGTTATCTGTATATCATGAGGATGACTCTCTTTTAAGGATGCTGCTGATATCTTAACAAATTGTGCCTTTTGTTGTAGCTCTGGAATAGTAGGTGCTCCACAATATCCCATACCTGAGCGTAAGCCACCAATTAATTGGAATACTGTATCCTCTACACTACCCTTATAAGCTACACGTCCCTCAACACCTTCTGGTACTAATTTCTTAGCATTTTGCTGGAAATATCTATCCTTGCTACCATTCTCCATAGCTGCAATAGATCCCATGCCTCTATATACTTTGTATTTACGTCCTTGATATAATTCAAACTCCCCTGGTGATTCATCTGTTCCTGCAAACAAGCTACCTATCATACATACATTAGCACCAGCTGCAATAGCCTTAGTTATATCTCCTGAATATTTAATACCACCATCTGCTATAACTGGTATGCCATACTCCTTAGCTACTGCGTAAGCTTCCATAATAGCTGTAATCTGTGGTACGCCTATACCAGATACTACTCTTGTAGTACATATAGAACCAGGTCCAATACCTATCTTAACTGCATCTACACCCATCTCTATCATAGCCTTTGTACCTGAGCCTGTAGCTACATTACCAGCTATAACCTGAAGGTCTGGATATTTAGATTTTACTATATCAAAGGTTCTAAGTACATTAGCAGAATGTCCATGTGCTGTATCTATAACGATAGCATCTACCTTTGCTGCTACTAACTCATCTACTCTGTCTAAAATATCTGGCGTAACACCAACCGCTGCTGCACATAATAATCTACCTTGAGAATCTTTAGCAGCATTAGGATACTTAATCTGTTTCTCTATATCTTTTATAGTTATTAAACCTTTAAGATTAAAATCATCATCTACTATAGGTAATTTTTCTTTTCTTGCACTAGCTAAAATCTTCTTAGCAGCATCAAGATCCACTCCTTCTTTAGCTGTAATAAGATTATCCTTAGTCATAGATACTGCTATCTTCTTAGTGTAATCTGTCTCAAATTTCAAATCACGATTTGTTATAATACCTACCAATTTACCATTCTCAGTAATAGGTACACCTGATATTCTGAATTTGGCCATTAATTTATCTGCATCATCTAGGGTATGCTCTGGCGAAAGTGAAAATGGATCCGATATTACTCCGTTTTCTGAACGTTTAACTTTATCAACTTCTTCAGCCTGTTGTGAAATAGACATATTCTTGTGAATAACACCTATACCACCCTGTCTTGCCATAGCTATAGCCATTCTATGTTCTGTGACAGTATCCATACCAGAACTCATAAGTGGTATCTGAAGCTTAATAGTCTTTGTTAACTGTGTCCTAAGGTCAATATCATTAGGTATTACTTCTGAATATGCTGGTACTAATAATACGTCATCAAATGTAATTCCCTCACCAATTATTTTACTCATAATTTTTCTCACTTTCCTTATATTTTATTTTTCTCGATGTAATGTAATTGTAAGAAATACTAACAAATATAATACTTGTTGTCAATACAATAAACACATTTTACAGAAAATAAAAAAAGTCCTACGCATAAGACTTTTTTAAATAGCGGGAGGGGGATTTGAACCCTCGACACCACGGGTATGAACCGTGTGCTCTAGCCAACTGAGCTATCCCGCCATATATAAATATATGGCACCCATATTAA
This sequence comes from uncultured Lachnospiraceae bacterium, assembly GCA_964583045.1. Taxonomy (GTDB): domain Bacteria; phylum Bacillota; class Clostridia; order Lachnospirales; family Lachnospiraceae; genus JAVBSN01. The sequence goes on from CAZOUU010000120.1 coordinate 3,057, forward strand.
ATTGTACCAATGGGACCAACAGGGCTCGAACCTGTGACCCCCTGCTTGTAAGGCAGGTGCTCTCCCAGCTGAGCTATGATCCCATGTGTTTTGACACAGTTGTTAGTATATTAAAACTTCAACAAAATGTCAAGTACTTTTTTACACTTTTTTTGTCATATTATGTTTGATTAGTTGTTCCTTGTAATGTATAATACTATGTATATGTATAAAGTATAAAAAGTGAGGAATTCAACTATGCCTGGTATAGACGTTAATAATATAAATCCATTTCTACAATCTAGTTTATCCATCTTTGAAAGTGTTGCAACACTAAAGCTAACCGTTGGCCGTCCCTCTATGTCTTCACTAACATTTCATGATTCTACTTACACCATCCAAGTGGGTGTAACTGGCGAGATGAAAGGTCAAGTTATTATGGCTATGAGTGATATTATAGCTAAGGATATAGCCAGCCGTATGATGTTTGGTATGCCTGTAAATACTCTAGATGAGATGGCTTGCTCCGCTCTTAACGAATTAGATAATATGATTATGGGTAATACCGCTACTATCTTTTCTACTCTAGGAAAGATAATTGATATTACTCCTCCTATATCTACTCTAGGTTCAAATATAGTTATGAACTCAGATATAGAAGCCATCAAGGTTCCCTTATTACTAGACGGCAAAGAATATGTATCTCTATACATATGTGTATATATAAAATAACTTTATCCCTTTATTCCCGTTACTAATTTTACTATTATATATACAATTGCGCCCAATGCCAATACAGGTATAACTACATACCAAGCTAGAGCTACTAATATCCCGATTATAGCTATCACTATTATTACTACTAATATCAATAAAAGTATTCCTAATAATTTTCCATACCAGGTGTTTACATTAAAATTGTAATTCTTGGCTTTGGAATTTTTTTGACTATAATTATCTTTATATGTTGCCTTATTTTTCTTGTGCTCTTCTGCTTCTATAATGCTTCTGGCAACCACGCTTCCTCTTCCTATTTCAGACTCTATATCCTCCATAGTTTTCCCTTTTGATAGCTGCTCATCTATATACCCACTATAATATCTTACATTTTCTTCTATAACTGCAGCCGGAACTTCTTTATCCAAACTATTTCTTAACTCATCTATAAATTCCTGTTTACCCATAAGCACCTCCTAATATAATCATCTATATTACTTATATTTTAATTCTATGTCAACTATTAAATAGCCATTTCCTTGTATACCACTCCAAGATAAAGCATTTACTCCATTGCATGTAACTAACGCCCCCAAATCCACTGAATCCTTATCGCAGTCTTTTATCATTATAGATATATTATTGGGCTTATCCTTATTAATCTTAGTTACCAAATACTCTATTGCACTAGTTTCATCTTCAAATATCATACCCGTCATATTATAGTAATTACATTTCATATCACTACTTTTAGGATATGCTTTCATATTCCAAGTATGATCATATGCCATAGAGCTATCATCCAAATTTGCATAGGCATAGGTAATAACCTCTCCTCTATCAGGCACCGGATCATCCCAGGTTGTATCTATATGATACCAAGAGCCCTCTAGATTAACCAGATTCCAAGCATGTGCCTCATCTCCCGCTTCTCCTGTTACCATATAACTATCTATATCACAGCACATAAGTAGTAGCTGCATAGCTTCTGCATATCCATTACACACCGAGGTATGTTTAACCAATATACCATAAGCCTTATAGGACTCTTCTACATCTTCTCCGCTCAAAAAACCATAGGTGGAATGTGTAACCAAATAGTTATGTATAGCCAATTCTTTTTCATAGTCTGTCATAGATATATTTATTGTACTATCTAGGACATTTTTTGTTGCCTCTAGTAGTTCATTAGCCTTAGCACCCTTGTCACTTATATTGTCACCATATTTGTATGCTCTATACACATAGTAATTATCTGACACCTCAAAGGTTAGTTCTACCTTGCTAGTATATTTGTCATAGGTTCTTAACACTGTATAAGACTTAACACTGCCAAAAAATCCATCTAAATATTCATTAATAGTAGATAATCTATCCTCGTCTATATTCTTTAAATAAAATGTACCTCTTTTATTGCCTTTTTCTAAATCACTGGTAACCATATTACCTAAAGCTTCAGTAGAAGTAACTACCCTATCTTTATGTATAGCAAAAGCTATATCACCACTAAATTTCCATATTACAAAGGCTATTGCTGCTAACACCAAAAGCCTTATAACGTTTTTCAAGCCAGAATTATTATTATTCATATATTCATCCTTAATGTGTTTGGTTAATTTGTACTTTTTCCTATTGTATTTTCATTATTTTATCATCTTTCAAATTATGTTGCAATCCTTTACACTTTTAGGATATTAGAGTAAAATTAAGTAAATAACAAATTAACATCGAGGAGGTAGTGTGAAAGAAAGTAGAGGACAGCCAATAAATGGCGCACTTAATTAAG
>CAZOUU010000121.1:0-5520 GCA_964583045.1 uncultured Lachnospiraceae bacterium
CACATAATTTACATAATATCTACAAAATAGTATACCATAAAATACACCCTCTTATAAAGGACTTTATACTTTTTTTAATAATTCCTACTACATTTCTTCATAAGCGCGAGACATTACTTCCCCTATTTTGCCAGGAACTATCAAATCAGCATTTCTATCCCTAGGAGTAGGAGACATATTAATTACTACTAGATTCTTACCCTTAAAATAGTCTATCATACCTGCCGCTGGATATACAGCCAAAGAGGTACCACCAATAATTAATGTATCTGCTTCGCTAATACATCTGATTGCCTCACTCATAATATCTGAATCTAAGCCTTCTTCATATAACACCACATCTGGTTTTACAATTCCATGGCAATCACAAGTAGGTATACCTTTACTCTCTACTACAAAATTCAAATCATAGAACTTATGACATTTTACACAATAGTTTCTATTAACCGCTCCATGAAGTTCTAATACCTTCTTACTGCCTGCCTTTTGATGTAATCCATCTATATTCTGGGTAACTATTGCCTTTAATTTCCCCTGCTCTTCAAGTCTTGTTAATATAATATGTGCCATATTAGGCTCTGCATCAGGAAACAACATCTTATCTCTATAGAAATCATAAAATTCTTCTGTATGTCTTTCCCAAAAGCTATGACTAACCATAGTCTCAGGTGGATATTTGTATTTCTGGTTATATAACCCATCTACGCTTCTAAAGTCTGGTATACCACTCTCTGTAGATACTCCTGCACCTCCGAAGAAAACTATATTCGTGGATTCTCTTAAAATATCACTTAGCTTTAGTATTGCATTCTCTAATTCCTTATTCAATATCTCCATCTCCTTACTATATATCTTATGAGCTTCAACAATATACTGTCTAACATATTTGTATATTTTAAAAGCAAGAATATATATTAGATATTCTTGCTTTCTCGTACATTATCTTATTCATCCTCACCTAATCCAGACTGTATTAATCCAGCTAAGCCTGCTAGAGCTTCAACCTCATCTTCGCCCTCGCATATAAGCTCTATCTCATCGCCACACTGTACTCTGGCCGCCAAAACTCCAAGCACGCTTTTAGCATTAGCCGTCGATGTGCCTATCGTAAATGTAACCCTTGATGAATACTTAAGTGCTGCCTTACACAATTCACCTGCTGGTCGTAAATGTAATCCTAACTTATTAGGAACTATAACCTTTTCAGAAACCATAGCTGTTCTCCCTAATGCTTATCCTATTATTTTTCCTCAATACTAATCTCAACCGTACTGATACTATCCACCATTACGCCCTCTTCGGTAACCACTTCAAGACTTATTAGATGTTTACCAGGTGTCATATCCATAACGTTTATAGAAGGCTTTAATTTAGCCACTGTTAGTTTAGATATATCATCATTTACTCCTGTAACCGTAACCGATAACTTATCTGCATTATCTATAGTATATGTGTATTTGCTGTCCTGGTGCGATATCTCTATATCTTTATCAAGCACATCGAACTTCTTGGTGGATATCTTTTCTATGTCTATCTTGACCATAATCTGTTCTAAGTCTTCACCCACAACAATACCATCTGGTAAATAACCAGCCAAATCTACGGCTACCTCTGTATCAGCATCAAGTCCAGTTAAACTCACATCATCAATAGCTATAAATGCTACATCTTCAAGTGCCTCTTCTGTTCCTGCTATAGTGAGTGTAGTAGGTTGATAATCCACTGTTATTAGTTTGTATCCTTCTTTTACATCTCCCTCTGTATGTATCTCCACCGGAACTTCCTTTGTATGTAAAATCTCCACTACCGTATCTACACTATTTACATTACATTCTACCAAAGAGGAATCTATCTGTTCACCATTACCATCATAGTAAGTAGGCTTAACCGCTACGTTAATATTGTTATTTGCACCTTCTACATCTACTTCTACTCTTACTTCTTTTATCTTAGATAATAGACTGCTAGCTGCTGTTACATCCACCATATTTGGAGTTGCCGTCTTGGGTCCCACCGCATAATTATTCTTAGGCTTACCTACAGTTGTAACTGTAACAGGCATAGTCTTCTCTTCTTTATCCTCTATGGCTACAGTCATTACATTGTCAATGCAGGTAATACTTAATTCTGCATTTATAGTTTCATCTACAGCTTTTATCTCTATCTGTATAGCATTAGTAACTGATATCTTAGACATATCTGCTATAGCCTTTAGATCGGACGCTTTAAGATAATCCACTATCTTTCTTCTGCCTTTTACTACTACGTCTACGGTATCACCATCTGTTATCTGATACACCTTATCCTGACTAGTTATAGCTTCTTCATTAATGAGCTCAACATGTATATTATTAAATCGCTTAGTGACCATATAATCGTCTACATTAGCTATAACAATCCATATGAGAACTCCAAAAAACAATGCTAATATCTTAATTCCTATATCGCTTAAAAATCTATTTTTCATTTTTCACACGCCCCTTCCATAGTTTGAAACGAGCTGTTTCTTTTTTCTGCTTCTTAAGCTTCTCCAACGCCTTTGTCAAACTATCTGGAGTAAGATTTCTTGTAATTTTACCGGCATATGCCATAGACACATTTCCTGTCTCTTCAGATACAATGATAGTCAAACTATCTGACACCTCACTAATTCCTAATCCAGCCCTATGTCTAGTACCTAGCTCTTTACTTATCTCTAAGCTGTCTGTCAATGGCAAATAGCAGGTAGCCGCTACTACACGATTATTCTTAATAATAACTGCTCCATCATGAAGTGGTGTATTATGCTCAAATATATTGAGAATCAGCTGACTAGTAACTAATGCATCTATATCTATACCTGTTCTTATATATTCACCTAATGCAACTTCTTGTTGAAATACCATAAGTGCACCTGTCTTCATCCTAGACATCTCAAAGGATGCTTTTACTACTTCACTAATTGTCTTCTTGGTAATAGAATCACCTTTGTTTTTATCATCCTCAAAACTGAATATGGACGAAACCAAACTCTTTCTACCTATCTGTTCAAGTGCTCTTCTAAGCTCAGGCTGAAAAATGATACATATGGCTATAACTCCAACACTAATTGTATTTTTAAACAGCCATAATATGGTATTAAACTTAAAAACCGCAGCAATAGCTACAAATATAAGCAATACCAAAATACCCTTTAGCAATACCCATGCTCTGGTAGTTCTAAACCAATTAATTACATAATAAACACCTATAGCTAGAATAATTATCTCTATAGCATCTGTAATATGCAAATTAGGTATATATACATTATCAAATTGTGAGTTTATATATGCTAATATTTTTTCCATATGCCACTTCCTATATAACTAGTCTCTGGTATTAATCTTCTTTACATTTACATTCGCTGCTGATACCTTCATCTTCGGAACAGCCTTTACATAATAGTAGTAATCGTCATCCTCAAACTGCACCACTTCCGTTCGGTTATAATCCACAACTCCTTTAAAGAATTGTATGACAATAGCCACAACTATACCGACTATAGATCCTAAGATAATTACACCTATATCCGTATCTGCTTCTAAGACAAATCCACCTATAAGCAATAGCATCATAGATAATACTCCACCTACTCCTATAGCCACATACCATGAATTTTTAAATGAGCTTCTATATATAAGGTGAGTAACCATTATAACTATAGCAAATACTACTATGGTAAGTAACATTTTCTTGTCTGCAATCATAGCATTAGCTATGTATGAATAGCCCTGTACACTGTCTTCCTCCGTAGCTGTCTTAAGTAGTTCTGACAGCTGTGCTGCATACTGTGAAAAATAAAATAGCACAACCCCACCTATAACCGGAACTATACCTACCGGTCCTGCAAATATACCTACAATAATAGGTAATAAATAGTGCAGCTTTAATATGTACAATACCGGCGCAAACATAATAATATATGCACAGTTTGGTGAGAATCTTATATATAGGAAATAAACAATAGCAAACATAACTACATATATTAGGGCTACATCAAGTGACAAGCTAAAGCAATGAAAACATGTAACCACTCCTCCTATAAGCAGCATAATACTACTAGAAACAAACGCACATAGTAAAGATAACACTAAAATAACTACGGGTCTATTAAATATAGAAGAATAACCAAAGCTGTAGCTCAATGACCAAAATAATATAAAAGCCATAATGAACTTAAAAACTGGTGTTAAAATAGCATCATATTTTGATATAATTTCCTTTAATCTGTCTTTAAAATTTAGTAAGGTCTTCAAATTTCTGTTCCTCCTCTCAATTACAAGTTTTCATCTTCTTTATAAGAAGCTGTCTCTTCGATATGATTATCTTCTACAAAGGCATCCTCTAAACTGAGAGAAATATCTTCTGACAATCTTACATTATCTTCTGGGTTTTTATCATAATATTTTATTAATTTTTTCAAATTGTGATTGTATATAATGATATTAGGCTTGACTCTATCATATCTCTTAGAATATATAATCTTAGAAGCAATACAATATATAAGTATAAAGCCCAAATAACTCGCTAATAACACATATACAACAAGCACATAGTCAATATCATTAATCTTATTAAGTAAGCTCTCTGCATTAATCATAACCACTCCTAATGCGATAAGTCCATATCCTACAGTAGCCATAACCACTGTCTTAAGCATATTATACTTCACGTAATCTCTCTTATAGTATTTACTAATAGGAATCTCTTTTTTTCCTTCCCCATTCTCATATATAGCTAATTGAGTCATTAATTTAATTTTTTCTTCATCGACCATGTTCTCACCTCTACTTTACGTAAACCATCCTAATATATAAAATGAATTACAACATAATAGGCTGAAGATTATAATATCTACAGCCTAATAATTATATCATATTCTATTTAGTTTTCATAGTTAGAATTTTATAGCTAATATTCTTATTATTTCTATCAATCAATATATGTATCAAAACATTCTGGCTCTATGTTTAGATATCTACATAAGCTTAAGAACTCATCTGCATTTAATCTGTAATTGGCATCTAATTGCAAATCAGCCTGGTCTATTCCTGTATCCTTTTCTATTCTTCTAAGAGATATATGATTGTCCAAAATATATTTTTTAATATTTGTAGTTACATCACCCATATATATTCCTCCTATGTTATTCTTGTTTATGTAGACTTTTTTCAATACTAATCTTATTATATTCTTGTTTTACGCGAATATCAATCAATAAATATTTTATCTCGTTGACACTCGTAAACTCCTAGGATATGATGGCTATAGAGGTGGTTAAATGAGAAATGAAAGAATTGCCCGTATGCTAAAATATTATAGACAAGCTAATAACTTATCAGTACAAGAGGTGTCCAATAAATTATCCCAAGCTAATCTTAAGGCTGCAGTAAAAACTATATATGCCTGGGAAGCTGGCAGGACAAAGCCCGACGCTGATACCCTTTTATACTTATGTAAAGTATATAATATAGATAATATACTAGATGTATTTGGCTACAA
>CAZOUU010000122.1:0-5442 GCA_964583045.1 uncultured Lachnospiraceae bacterium
TACCAGATTAGCGGTGAGCTCTTACCTCGCCTTTCCATCCTTACCTATATGTAAGCATATGGGCGGTATATTTCTGTTGCACTAGCCTGAGAGTTGCCTCTACCGGACGTTATCCGGCACCCTGTCCTGTGGAGCCCGGACTTTCCTCACCTTGATACATTAGTATCAAGCCGCGATCATTTGTCCAACTCGCATTGCTTATCTTAACAAATATTAAGAAATTTGTAAAGAACTAAACTTATGGAGAGTTTATAATTAGAGTAAGTGATTTTACTAAAATAAGGGGGAATTATATTAATGAAAGAATTTAAAATATTCAAAATAGGAATATTTCTAACAGCTTTGCTGCTTATGTGTACTTCAGTAGTAACAAGCTTTGCAGCCGATTCGGCTATTAATCCATCCATATATCAATTAGATAAGTTGTTTGGAGATTCAGATTCCAAAGATACGGGATTTACTATAGAGACCACTTATGGCATAGATGGTATGGCGAAGAATTCCATAGATATGCCTATTTCTATGAAGATTAGTAATAGTGGCAAGGATTTTGATGGAAAAGTAAGAGTTATTATGCCGAGTGGAACTTATGGTTATTCAGTAGGTTCCAATATAGCATATGAAAAGGATGTAAACATAGCAGCAGGTACAGATAAGACTATAGGCATTACGGTAAATGGAGTTAATGTGCTTACTTCGTTTTATATACAGCTAGTAGATAACAAGGGTAAGGTAGTACATGAAGAAAAGGTATTATATAACAATGTATTATCTCAGAGCGAATCAGAGAATGGTTATCCGCCAGCTATAGTAGGTATATTAAGTGATGATTATAATGCCTTCAACTACATAGATGGTGTAGCTATAGAGAAAGGGTATTATATAGGAAATGCTAAATTATTAGAATTAACAGATGCGAATATTCCTGATACAGGAAATGGATTGGCTATATGCAATTACATAATTATAGACAATTACGATACCTCTAAGCTGTCAGATGCTCAAGTAATGGCCGTTAAGAGCTGGGTAGATGATGGTGGAGTGCTTATATTTGGTACAGGAAATAATTCAGATAAAGTATTTGCTAGATTTGGAGATGACTTTATAGGCGGAACTATAGGAAAGGTATCGAAGCAAGAGGTATCTTTAGTTGAGGCATATATAGATAATGGATATAATCCATATGCTGGCAGCGAGAATTATGATGTGGATGAAGATAAGGAAGAAACACAGATACAAACTACAAATACAGAGGTAGATCCAGAGAGTATAGAGCCAGAGGAACCTACATCAACAGGAACTGCTATAAGTGTGGATGTATTAGATATCCAAGTAAATGGAGCGGAAGAAGTAGAATATATAGTAGATAAGCCTATATTTCTACAAAAAGAGAGTGGCAGAGGGGTTGTAGCGGTGGCTGCTATAGATTTAGGATTAGAGCCAGTAGTTAGCTGGTCTGACAATAAAGCTATGGTATCTCAGATGCTTTCTATGCTGGGAAATGCTTATACAGAGCGTATGCTAGATCAATATTATACAGAAGGAAGTTATGATTATAGCATAGGAAATGCAGTGTCTAAGACAGCAGATATTAAGTCTCCTAGTGCGTTATTATACCTATTCATATTTGTTGTATACATAGTTATTATGGGACCTATTACATATATAGTTCTTAAAAAGAAAAAACAGCGCGAATTATTATGGATAGGCGTTCCAATAGTTGCAGTTATATTTACAGTGATAATTATGATAAGTAGTATTATATATAGAATATGGAGACCATTTTCATCAGAGATAGCTATTGTAGAAGTAGCTGATAATATGGAAAATGAATATGTATATGGAGCTCTATATAATCCATATAGCAAAGGCTACAGTGCTACATTTAATCCTGAATATTCTAAGTATCAAGCATATCTAAACGATAATTATATGAGTTATTACACCAGTGGAGAGCAAGAGGAAGATATAGGAACGGATTATAAATATGCTATAAATGAAGCTGCAGATGGTATAACTCTAGATATACAAAAGGACAAGGCATTTACAGCCACTAATTTTTCAGTGGAGGGTGGTACAGTTAATAACTCAGATATAGTAACGAGTTTAGAAAGTGTGGGAGACAGTTTCCAAGGCACAGTTACTAATAATACAAGCTATACAATAAAGGACGTAGTAGTGATCTATAGAGGAAAATATGTAATTATAGATAAACTATCTAGTGGTGAAGCATGTAATATAACGACAAGTCAATGTGAATTATATGATTATTCCTATGATCTAATTGCTAGACTTGGTCGAAAAGATAATAACAATAGCAGTTTGACAGGTTATAGATATTCATTTTGGGGTTATGATACTTATGAAAATTCAGAGATATATACTAAAATGCTAGATGATTATTATAGCTATGATGAAGAAGCGGACTATAGTAATAACCAGGGAATCGTATTCGGAACCCTAGAGGATTATAAGATAGATCTTATAAAAGATAAAAAAGTAAAAGAATTTAGTAAGGGCTTTATATACAAAACTATAGATGAAAAACCGGTTACTATGGGAATGGGAGGTGCAAACTAATGTTATATATTAGAGGACTAACCAAAAAATATGGGAATTTTTTAGCAGTAGATAACCTTAATCTTCACATAGAAAAGGGAGAGGTATTTGGATTTGTAGGTCCAAATGGTGCAGGAAAGACTACTACTATGAAGATAGTGTGTGGTTTGTTACAGGCTACTAGTGGACAGGTTATGGTAGCTGGTGTGGATGCATTAAATGAACCCCAGAGAATAAAGAGAAGAGTCGGATATGTACCAGATTTCTTTGGCGTATATGATAACCTAAAGGTTATAGAATATATGGAATTCTATGGCTCTATGTATGGTATACCTAAGAAACAGGCAAATGATATAGCACAGGGTTTACTAGAATTAGTTAATTTGCAGGATAAGCAGGATGTGTTTGTCGATAGTCTCTCTAGAGGTATGAAGCAAAGATTATGTGTAGCTAGAGCATTGATTCATGACCCGGAATTATTAATTATGGATGAACCAGCATCAGGACTTGATCCTAGAGCCAGATTCGAAATGAAAGAGATACTTAAGAATCTAGGCAGTATGGGAAAGACTATAATAATCAGCTCGCACATATTACCTGAATTAGCGGAGATGTGTACCAGTGTAGGTGTTATGGAAAGAGGCAGGTTATTAGTTGCAGGCAAAGTAGAGGATATAATAAATAGAGGAAATGCAAACAGGCCTATTATAATGGAGGTATTAGGAGATAAGCAACACGCTATAGAGCTGCTTAGAGAAAATCCTGAAATAACTAATATATCTGTTAGAGAAAATGAGATTTTAGTTGGATTTACAGGGGATGAGGAAGCTGGAGCCACCTTGTTAGGTTATATGGTAGAAAGAGGAATTAAAGTAACCAAATTCTTTAGAGAAAAGGGAGATTTAGAAACTATATTCCTTGATATAACAAAGGGAGGTGCAAAGTAATGAAGATAAATGTAAACCCTATATTGAAAAAAGAATTAAAACTAGGAGCTAGGAGTGTAAAGCTACCTTTAGCCCTTAGCTTGTATAATGGATTTCTAGGTATAATAGCAGTTATAGTCATAGCAGTATGCGCAGCTATAAATAATGCAGGAGCATATAACTTTAGTACTTTAATGAGTATATTTCCTATAATTGGATGGGTAGAATGTGGACTTAGTATTATTATGCTACCTATACTTTCAGCTAGTGCTATATCTGGGGAGAGAGAGAGACAGACACTAGATATTATGCTAACTACACCAGTTAGACCCTTTTCCATAATTATAGGAAAAGTATTTACAGCAATGGCACAGATGCTGCTCTTTATATTGTCTAGTGTGCCAATTATGTCGGTGGCATTTGTCCTTGGAGGCTTAAACTGGTTTAGTCTATTAGCATACATAGTTATTATGATGTCTATAGCATTTTATGTAGCAAGTATAGGTGTGCTATGCTCAAGTGCATTTAAAAAGACAGTGGTATCTATAGTATTAACTTTTGTTTTTATATTTGCCATCATAGCCATATCTGGAAGCATATTTGGAGTACTAACGGCATTATCACAATATATGTATTATAATAGCAATGGTAGTGTAGAGTTAGGCTTTGAGGCCTTTATTATGTTATTTAATCCTTGCAGCGGTATGTTTGATTTTACCATAAGGGTATTAGGAGGAAATGGAATAGCTGGTATGATGAAAAGTGCAAATGGGTATAATGCTATTGCCGCTACCCTTGCAAATATGTGGATACCATTTTCGTTAATGTGGAATATATTAATAGGATTATTCTTCAGCTTTTTAGCGGCTAAGAGAATTAATCCACTTAAGAAGATTAAATATAGAAAGTAATGATATAAGTCGAGCTATATAATTGTAGGTATAGGAGGTGATAGGGTATGAATACAGAGCTACATAAGATATTAAAGAAGACTAAGGGAATTATAACTAGAAATACACTTTTTAAATATATGATAATAGGTGGAATAATAGGTAGCACTTTAGGAGCAGTAGTTAGTATTCTGGCCTTGTTTCTTCCTATATATAACGATGTTATATATAGTATTATCCTACTAATAGTGGGATTTGCAGGTGGTATAATTTTTGGGGTGATTAAGAGACCTAGTATGATAAAGGCTGCGAAAAGTCTTGATAAATTAGGGCTATCTGAGAGAATTATAACAGCATATGAGAACAGAGCCGAAGAGGATGCATTTTCTATAGTTCAACGTGAAGATGCATTGAGGCTTGTACAGCAGATTAATATAAAAAAATCCTTTAAAATAGGTATTAAGTGGAGGACATATGTGGGGATTGTATTAGCTATAGTGGTGATAGTAGTTACTGCGTATATACCTACTAACAGCAAAGAGCTGGCTAAGGAAAAGCATGATTTAAAAGAGGCTATAGAAGCTGAAACAGATAAGGTAGAAGATGTAATAGACGAAGTAGAGGCTATGGATAATCTTAGTGAGGAGGAGAAAAAAGCTCTAACTGAAGCCCTAGAGGAAGCTATTAAAGAATTAGAGGAGGGTACCTCAAAGGAGGAACTAGCTAAGGCTAGTGAGAGAGCAGCCTTAAAGCTTAATCAAGAGGCTAACAATGCCGAGAATAAGGAAGCTAAGATTACGCTAGAGAGTCTGGCAAAAGAATTAACCAATGAAAGTATAAATGAAGATTTAGCCGATATGGAAAAGCTTCAAGAGGAATTGGAGTCTTTGAGTGAGTCAAAAGAAGGTTTGTCTAGCTTAAGTGAAGAAGAAAAGGAAAATCTGAGTGAAGCACTAAAAAAGGCGGCCAAGTCTATAGGAGATGAGAACTTATCCAAGACAGCGGATAAAGTATCAGAGGGTTCTGCAACCAATGAGGATATGGCAAAAGCCAGCAAGTCAGTAAAG
>CAZOUU010000123.1:0-242 GCA_964583045.1 uncultured Lachnospiraceae bacterium
CCTCGTCAACAATAGCGAAATTAAGTTCTCTCTGCACTAATTGTTCTTTATATATAACCATATTATCTCTTAGATAATCAAATCCTAATTCATTATTAGTTACATATGTTATATCAGATTTATATGCCTCTCTTCTCTCATCACTAGTGGAGCTATTAAGTATAACTCCTACCTTAAGTCCCAAGAACTCATGTACCTGTCCCATCCATTCAGCATCACGCTTTGCAAGGTAATCATTAACT
>CAZOUU010000123.1:325-5209 GCA_964583045.1 uncultured Lachnospiraceae bacterium
GATTCTCTTACTACAGCATATGCTTCTACTAATATATCATCTAAAGTCTCCCCTTCAGATAATCTTTTCTTAAACTCGGTAGTCTTAGCTTTTAGTTCCTCATCTGATAATTTTTGCATATCTTCATCTAAGGCTTCTATCTTCTCAACTAGAGGTCTAATTCTTTTTAATTCTTTTTCACTATGTGATCCAAATATGTTTTCTATTATGCTCATTCTGTACGCTCCTAATTTCTGTTTATATACAAAGTTTATTGTAACATTTCTATTATTTTTAATCAATACTAAACTAAAGTTGCAATAAATGAGCTAATGCCTTCTTTTCCAGCCTTGAAACCTGTACCTGTGAAATGCCTAATTTGTCTGACACATAGCTTTGAGTTTTATCATTAAAATATCTATACACTATTATATTTTTCATTGTTTCATCTAGTTTATCTATAGCCTCCACCAAAGCTGTTCTATCCACTACCTTTTGACTTTCATCCACCGTGCAGGCTAGTTTATCTATTAAATACACATTTTCATTTTCACCCTCATACACAGTTTTATATATAGACTCCACATCCTTATTAGCCTCTAAGGCCATAACTATTTCTTCCTCATCTACATTTAGTTTTCTAGCTATATCCTGTATACTCGGTTCTCTGTTATATTCTTTCATATACATATCTTTTGTAACCGAAATCTTATAGGCTAACTCCTTAAGTGACCGGCTTATTTTTATCATTCCATCATCTCTTAAAAATCTTTTTATCTCTCCTGTAATCATAGGCACTGCATATGTAGAGAATTTTACTTCAAAAGAAAAATCAAATTTGTCTATTGCCTTAATCAATCCTATACAACCCAACTGATATATATCGTCTATGCCGTATCCTCGATTTACAAATCTTCTGGCAATACTCCAAACCAAACCTACATTACTTTCTACTAGCTTATCCTTCGCAACTTTATCACCATCTTTTGCAAGCTTTAACAGTTCTAAAGTCTTGTCCATGTATTTTACCTGTACTGATCAGATGGTTTGCCAATCACCTTTCTCATAGTTATAGTTGTGCCATTTCCAACTTGAGATTCCACCTTCAGTTCATCCATAAATGCCTCCATAAAAGAAAATCCCATTCCTGAACGATCTAATTCTGGCAAAGTGGTATACATAGGTTCCATAGCCTTATCTATATCCTCTATTCCTCTCCCATTATCTTTTATCTTTATTTCTATCTCATTATCATATATTTTTGTCTCTATTCTGATTTTTCCGTCTTCATTATTGTAGCCATGGATTATAGAATTAGTCACCGCTTCTGATACCGCAGTCTTTATGTCCGACACCTCCTCAAGAGTAGGATTAAGCCTTACTATAAATGCTGCTACTACCACTCTTGCAAAGCCCTCGTTTTTTGATATACTATTAAATTCTACAACCATTTCATTGGTATTACTCATGATCGCCATCCTCCATTTCTACTATTTGATGTAAACCAGACATTAAAAACACTTTTTCTATGGAAGGTTTAAGATTTCTTGCATACACCTTTCCATTGCTGTTAATTACCTGCCTATATCTTCCCGTTATAAGCCCTATGCCTGAACTATCCATAAAATCTGTTTGTGCAAAATCAAATACTACATACCTTACTTGATGCTTTGTAAACAGTTCATCTGTCGCTTTTCTTATTTCCGTAGCAGCAAAATGATCTACCTCTACAGGAAGTTTTATAGTTAAACATTCCTCTTTCAAATTCCATTCTTTCATCTTTTTATCTCCTCTTTTATATTTTCTTAATATGTCTCTCTACTATATAGATGCAGCTATATTTTTACGCAAAAAAAGGCCAATCAGGTATACTGATTGACCTATCTTCTCTTACTGTAAGTACTGCATAATACTACTCTGGTATTCGCTGTCTGGATATTTCTCATTAAATATATTGTAATAATTGGATGCCTCGTCATGCATATCAGCTAATTCATATGACATGACTAGATAATACAAGGAATCCTCACTTTCAGAATTAAGTGCGTAGGATTTTTGTAAAGCTTCTACTGCACCTGTATAATCTCCTGCACCATATCTATTTTTGCCCTGTTCATAATAAGTTGTTGCTACCTCTGCAAAACAGTTATTAGCAATGGTATCATACATACCCCTAGTAGTATCTGAAGTAAATGCATCCCTGGATATACCAATAAGTGACGATGCCGCATTGGTCTTATCTTCTGCCTCATAATAGTTATATGCCGCAATCAGCTTCTCGTAGGCATCCGCCGCAGCTTCATCCTCTGGCGAACCATCTAATTCATCTGTTAACTCTGCATTTTTAGCTGTAAGCCCTTCTATGTTAGCCTGCAGATTAGATATAGTAAGATTCTTTTTAGATATCTCATCTGTATACGCAGTATTTGTATCACTATACATATCCTGCACCTTACTAATCTTGTTAGGAAGAGCTAAAAACCATGTGGATAATCCTCCTACCAAAATACCTACTACTACATACACCAATGAATATTTACTAAAATTAACCGTCTTGAATTTGCTTGGTTTATCACTAGTGTCATCTATGTCTAATTCTCTTAAATGATTATCCAATATGTCTACTATATCTTTTTCTTCATCAGAGGACTCTTCCACTTCTTCGTCATAATTGTCTGTACTCTCTATATCTAAATTAGCTGCCTTTTCTCTAAGAGCTATAACTTCCTCCGAAGATGCATCCATCTCATACATATATTTAATAGCTAATGTATTATTCTTATCAATACGTAATACTCTCTTTATAGCCTTCTTCGCCTTATCATAATTACCCGAATCTATATAAAGCAATGCTAAAAGCAAAAAGCCTTGAACAAAATGAGGATGACCTGCAAGTATCTTCTTAAGCTGTATAAGTGCCAAATCCTTACTATTTTGTGCTGCATATGTAAGTGTCTGGTTATACTTCTTAGCCAACTGATTAATATCATTAATTCTGCCAGCTGAAGATTGAATCTCTCTTATATACGCCGTAGCCATATTTCTATCATCATCATAATGAGTACTAATTACCCAGTGACTAAGAGCCTCCACCAATTCACCCATCTCATAATATACCAATCCCAGTAAATTCCTGGCCAAGGTGTTTCTCTTATTATATTTTAATGCCAGGCTCAATACCTCAATGGCTCCTGTCATATCTCTAACCTTAGCTCTATCCAGACCTAAATTATAATAGTAATTTGAACTATTAAATGCTTTTTGTAAATACTCCTGCTTTAGTCCACAATTACTACAATAATCCGTTATCAGTACTGGTGAACCACAATGTAAACAATTCATATTCTCACCAACCTAATCGTTTTTCTTAACTTCTTTTATCATCTCTTGCATAATATCTGCCATATCCTGTGCATCATTTTTATATATAGCATCCTCTGCCTGATCTACCTCTAATATAGGTTTAAATTTTGCAATCTCTTCTTCAAAATTAATCATACTATTTCCTCCTTAATAACGACTCTAATTTACCTGCTAAGTATAACGAACCCACGCAGAATAATCTACTATGTTCATCTACCAGACTAGAGGCATATAAATAACTACTTTCTATGTCATTATCAGTTTTTATATTATTACATCTATATTTCTTAAATAATTCAGCAACCTTTTCCACTGGTGTAGTTCTACCACCTTCAATTGCTGTTATTATTACTTCCTTAATGTCTATCCTCGTGCATAGTAGCTTAACCATACTATCATATTCTTTATCACTAGCTACTGCAAATAATATATATACATCCTTATCATTATACAAGACGCTAACTGTATCTGTAAATGCTTCAATAGCTTCTTCATTATGAGCGCCATCTACATATATATCATCTGCAACCTCTTCCATCCTAGCTGTCCAAATGCAATCCATTAACGCTTCTCTAACTAAATTATCTTCAATACACCTATCTAGAAATATATCTGTAGCAATAACTGCCAGTGCGGCATTCTCCACTTGATACATACCCGTCTTTTTTAATGATAAACTATCATACCTATAATAACTAGTATATATAGAAAAATCAATGTTTTTATCTCCTATATCGTAGGTCATATAATTTCCCTTATCGACAACAAACAATGGTGCCTTACAAAACTTCGCTCTTTCTTCTATAATACTACTCACCTGTTTATTTCTATTAAAATACACTATAGGAACCTTTTCCTTAATAATGCCTGCTTTTTCCGAAGCAATCTGTTCAATAGTATTACCTAGGTATTGCATATGATCCATCGCTACGGAGGTAATCACGCACAAATCTGAATTAATAATATTCGTAGCATCCAGTCTGCCACCCATACCAGTTTCAAAAATAACTATATCCACCTTTTTTAGTTTAAACCATACTGCTGCCATCGCAAAAATGAATTCAAAAAAAGATGGATGCGGAACACCTTCTAGCATAAGTTCCCTACAAGTATTCTCCACTAACTCATATACCTCTATCAGTTCCATATCACTTATACATAGGTTATTAATTCTCATTCTCTCATTTAGTTTAATTAGATGAGGAGACGTAAACATACCCACCTTATATTCACTAGCTATTAGTAAGGAGTTCATATAAGCACAAGTAGAACCCTTACCATTAGTTCCTGCCACATGAATACATCTATAAGAATCTTGTGGATTACCCAATCTCTCCATTATCACCTTAAGATTATCAATACCTATCTTTTGAGCAAATAATGGAATATCTAATATATTTTTTACTACATCTTCATATCTCATATTATTACCAGCTTCATATAATTACTATTTACCTATAATTTATAATACTTTATCTATTATCCACTTTCTCTGGATACATATCATGATGTGCCAACCTATCAAATGCAACTATATATATA
>CAZOUU010000123.1:5219-5440 GCA_964583045.1 uncultured Lachnospiraceae bacterium
GGTTTTCCGTAATTGCAATATGGATCTATAGATATGCCTCCTCTCGGAGTAAATTTACCCCATACTTCAATATACTTTGGTTCCATAAGTTTTATCAAGTCTTTCATAATAATATTCATACAATCTTCATGAAAATCTCCATGATTTCTAAAACTAAACAAATATAGCTTTAACGATTTACTCTCCACCATATATACATCAGGAACATAAGATATATATAT
>CAZOUU010000124.1:0-5401 GCA_964583045.1 uncultured Lachnospiraceae bacterium
CTATTTGAAATGGCGACAGAATCTATTTATCTAGTAATCTATTTTTTCTTTCTATCTTTAAGATATATTTTTATATCCTCTACAACGCCAGCAAACTTAGGAGCTGTAATACTTGGATGAGCCGATACTAATACTCTAGTCATATAGTTCATCTTACTTTGTATATTTTCCTTTTCCTGTAATAGTAAAGCTATACGCATATCCATCTCTTTTTCATATTTTCTTTTTGCTGCTTCTATAGTATCTTTTGCATCTTGACTCTTCTCTTCTATACTTCTTGCTACATATTGCTCTAATTCATCCTTTGCATATTCTATCTGACCTCTAAGCTCATATAGTTTAGAAATATATTTAGCCAAATCGATAGCTGCTTTAAGAGATATACAGAAATCAATCACAAACAATACTGATATAATTATTACTACAATATATAAAGTAAGCTTCGATAAGCCTAATACAAATTTCTCTATAGGACTATGCACCATATAAGTAAGGAAACAAGCTAATACCCCCCAAAACAATGTACATTCTAAACATATATGTCCGTTAAAATTCATAAATTTCCCAGTATAATCCCAATATCTAACTTTAAATAATTTCTCCATTCCCCAGCCGGTGACATATTCTAGCACTGTTGCTCCTAATGCACCTAGTATATATACTAATACAGGACTAGCTTTAACGGGTATGGTATAGATAAGAATAGTAATAGCACCACAGCCATATATAGGCAATAATGGCAGCTTTAGGAAACCTCTATTTACTAGTCTTTCTTCTTTATATGATACAATAGCTGATTCTATACACCATCCAAAAAAACAGTATATAAAGGAAAACATTATCCATTGTGTAATACTATAGGTGTACATAATTATTTCCTCTACTCTCTTTTATAAAACTACAAATATACTAATTAGCACTAATACAAATAACATCAATGATATTACAGTAGAAATAATACTTAATATAAGTCCACAAATTGCCTGTCCTTTTTTACTAGAATTAATACCTTTAGCTGAATTAATTATACCAGCTATAGAAATAAACATAATCCATATAGAAAGCATTACTCTATCTGCCAGCATTAAAAGAATTATATTGAGTATTGTAAGACCCATAGATACTAAACCTAATATAAATCCCAGATTAGCTTGCTTATGATTATCAAAGCCTTGTACCTTAACGGGTGCAGTTGCTACATATGTACTCTGTTGTGGTGGCTGCATATTTACACCCTGCTGTAGTGGCTGCATATTAGGTTGTAGTCGTGAATTAACATATTCTCTATCCTGTGGCAACTGCTGCTGTAATAGTTGAATCAGTTGCTCAATATCTTTTTTATAGGCTGCCTTAACCGCCCAACCATAAAAGCCCTCTAGGCTCATCTCTCCACTATATACACCTGGAAGCCATGCAAATTTAAGCCATGCTTCTATATGTAGCATTCCATTCATATAGGTACAGTATAAAAATTTAGGTGATATTAATACACCATTACCACATTGCCATACTGATACCCCTTTATAATCTGTTCTAAAAAAATCCTTTTTTTCCAAAAAATCTTTCAATATAAAATCCACAAAATCATTTGGTTTATTAAGTATTACATCCGCTATATATCTTTTTCCCATAATTACCTTCCTCTATATGTATTGATTATATAATTTTATAACCTCTTTTATTCTATCATTTTGCTTATACTAGGTCAATGTAGAGGTATTTTAAAATATGCTTTTTTACTGCATGTACTTTATTCATCTTTAACTTGAATTATTTTCACTTATAGTTGACCTTTGGCTTTTCTGGTGTTACTATGTCTTGTGAACAAAATCTATCTTTACGAAGTAAAGTAGATTAACAAAATCTATCTTTACGAAGTAAAGTAGATTAATAAAAGTATGAAGGAGTTTTTCAAATGAGTAAGAATTTTAATGAACTATTATCAAGACTTGATAACTGCACAATGAAAACAGTTGCTGTATCTGTATCACAAGATAATGCAGTACTAAAAGCTGTTAGAGCTGCTAAAGACAAAAAAATAGCTACAGCTATATTAGTTGGCGATAAGGCGGCCACAGAAGCTATCGCTAAAGAAAGCAATATAGATATATCAGATTTTGAAATTATTGATGAGCCTGATGTGCAGACCGCAGCTCTTACTGCTGTAAAACTAGTACACGATAAAAAAGCTGATACTTTATTAAAAGGCTTAGTTGATTCAAAGACCTTCTTAAAGAGTGTTCTTAATAAAGAGGTAGGTCTAAGAACCGGCAAACAAATGTCTCATGTGTGTGTATTTGAATTACCTAATGTAGACCATCTAGTATTCTTTACTGATGTTGCATTTAATACATATCCTAGCCTTGAAGAGAAGGCTAAAATTATAGAGAACACTGTAGAAGTTGTTAAAGCTTGCGGAATAGATGATGTAAAGGTTGCTCCTGTATGTGCTGTAGAGGTAGTTAATCCTAAGATGCAACCTACCGTTGATGCAGATGAGTTAACTAAGATGAATGAACGTGGAGAAATCTCTGGCTGTACAGTATACGGTCCACTATCTATGGATTTAGCTATATCTGAGGAAGCTGGCAAGCACAAGGGCATCTCTAATCCTGTAGTTGGTCATGCTGATGTAGTATTATTCCCTAACATAGATGCTGGTAACATTACATACAAATCATTGGTTCATTGTGCTGATGTAAAAAACGGAAATGTACTTGTCGGTACTTCTGCTCCTGTTATATTAACTTCTCGTTCGGATTCCTTTGAAGTAAAAGTTAATTCTATTGCACTAGCATCAGTTATAGCAAATTCATTAAGCTAATTAATGTTCCTATAGCTTGCAACAAATAAACAATTATATTATACTATCGTTATGTGTTTTCAAACAAAGCGATAGTATATTTTTATGGAGGAAAAAAGAATGTCAATTAAAAGCTTAATTATTAACCCAGGTTCTACATCAACTAAAATTGGTGTATTTGAAGATGAAACTCTATTATTTGAAGAGACTTTAAGACACTCTACTGAAGAGATTTCACAATACGCTTCTATTGTAGACCAAAAAGATTTCAGAAAGAACATTATTCTTACTATATTATCAGATAAGAACTTCGATTTAAAAGATCTTAATATGGTTGTTGGGCGTGGCGGTATGTTAAAACCTATTCCAGGTGGTACATATGCTGTTACTGATGATTTACTAGAAGATTTAAAGATAGGTAAACAAGGTCAGCATGCTTCTAACTTAGGTGGTATCCTAGCTCGTGAGATAGGCGATTCTCTAGGAATTCCTTCTTTCATAGTAGATCCTGTAGTTGTAGACGAATTAGCTCCAGTATCTAGATATTCTGGTGTTCCAGAGCTTCCAAGAACTAGTGTATTCCATGCACTTAATCAAAAGGCCGTAGCTAAGAGATATGCTAAAGAACATGGTGTTTCATATGATAGTCTTAATCTTATAGTTGTACATATGGGGGGTGGTGTATCTGTAGGTGCTCATAAAAATGGTTGTGTTATAGATATATTTAATGCTCTTGATGGAGATGGTGCATTTTCTCCAGAGCGTGCTGGTGCTGTTCCTTCTGGTGCACTTATTAAGCTATGTTTCTCTGGTGATTATACTGAGAAAGAAGTATATAGTAAAATTGTTGGTAAAGGTGGTTTAAATGCTTACCTTGGCACCAATGATATGCGTGATGTAATTAAGATGATAGACGAAGGTAATGAGGAGGCTGGCAATGTTCGTGAGGCCTTTATATTCCAGGTATGTAAGGATATAGGTTCTATGGCTTGTGTACTAAAGGGCAAGGTGGATCAAATCATTGTAACAGGTGGTATAGCTTACAATGAAGATATCATTAAGGATATTAAAGAACGTGCTGCATGGATAGCTGATGTAACTGTATATCCAGGCGAGGATGAGTTACTTGCCCTTGCTCAAGGTGGTTTACGTGTAGTTAACGGTGAGGAAAAAGCTATGAACTATTAATTTTCCAGAAAATATCTACTATATATTTTATCAAGACACCATATATAATTTATCTTATATATGGTGTTTTTTGTTACTATATTCTTAGTTTTAACTACCTCTCCTTCCACCTTATAATCTATTCTCCCTATAGTTTTACCACTATAAATTGGAGCTTCTAGCGACTTAGGAATATCATATACTACCTCTATTTTTTCATTACTATTTAAAAGTATTTTATCATTTTCTATTCTGTCATCTTCTATCTTTAGCTTTTCATATACTTTTTCGTCTATATACATAGTCTGACCATTCTTTACACATATAGGCTCTATCATCTCTTTTCAATGAACCTACATAGCAATATCCAGCATCTCCCGTAAATCCTGTTTTTCCCGACAACGCGCCCTCCATCATAGATAAAAAGGCATTATGGTTATTGCAGCTATAGCTCCTTCCTCCATTACTAATACAGGAAAATGTATAATTATCTGTCCTGGTTATATTTAAAAAATCCTCTGACTTAGGGGATTGAACTATGCAATTTTTCATTATTCTAGCCAAATCTTTAGCAGTAGTTGAATGTTTTATTTTTATAACCTCTTTGCCACCCTTTTCGCTGCTAATTTCTACATTTTCTTCTGCATCCAAGCCATTAGGTGTAATAAAATGTGTATCATAACAACCTATATCTAAAGCTTTTTCATTCATTAATTGGGCAAAATTCTCTACTGAGCCTGCCACATGCTCTGCTATAGCTACTGCTGTATCATTATGAGATTCTAGCATTAAAGAATATAACAAATCACCTAATCTATATTTTTCTCCCTCTCTTATACCTAATTGGACATCTGGTTGTATAGAAGCTTTTTTACTAACTATTACCTCATCTTCTAAATCTGCATTTTCCAAAGCTACTATAAGTGTCATAATCTTAGTTGTACTAGCCATAGCTCTTATTTCGTCACCATTTTTCTCATATAATACCCTTCCACTGTCTCCATCCATTAGTACAGCTGATATGGCATATAACTCTAGCTCCTCTCTTTCCTTTTCTGATACTTTATTTGTAACTGTTTCCACATATGGTTCTCTTGGAATATAAGATAATATAGTTACCATTATGGCAGCCGTAGCCAATAATATGTATCTAATCTAGTTTTATTCATATATAGCTCCATAATACATTTATCATAATATATGAAATAAAACTAAAAAAAATACCCCTCTACATGCTAATATGATAATCTAACTATACATCCATTAGAAAATCACATACTATGTAAAAGGGGTAAATCACATACGCATAAATACTATGCTTCTGTATTAGCTTTCTCGTACTCTGCTATAGCTTCTACCTTCATAGGTATACGACAGTTCTTATTATTACCGAACTCTACTATAACTGTATCATCTACTATATCTAGGATA
>CAZOUU010000125.1:0-5386 GCA_964583045.1 uncultured Lachnospiraceae bacterium
CCCATTACCATCTACTGTTATTACTACATTTTCAACGCCATATGCATCCTTAAATGTATTTTTGAAACTATCTATAGCTATTAATTCTCCCGATGTTCCCATATTGTCTATATAATCTTGAAACTCACTGGATACATCTATATTTATAGTTCCATTTTCATTCTTGAAGCTATTAACTTTTATATTCTCTCCTAGAGTTCCATTTTTACTCATCTCGTCAATAAGAAGTTGAGGGTCAAGAGATTCTACAACTACTACATCTTTTTCTAAATCATCACTATTGTCATTTCCCTTATATATAACAACCGCACCACTTTTATCTTCTGCAGCCTTTTCTACTTCTTTTCCATCATTGTCTACTATGGTACTCTCGGTTGTAGCAGTTGTTTCACTGTTAGCCTCTGTTGTATTCTCTGTTACAGTATCTTTAGTTGTGGTTTCCTTATCCTTTTTATTAAGTAATACTGCTCCCACTATTATTCCTATTACTACAATTACAGCCACCACTACTAATATAATCTTTGTTTGTTTTTTCATCATGCATTCTCCTTTTTTTCAAGGATTCATTAAAAACCATTTACATAACGTACTTGTCTCTATCAAGTTTAATTATGAATTCTTCCTTTGGTAATGGTTTATCAAATAAATATCCTTGAACTACATTACAATTTAAGCTTCTGACAAATTCCAATTGTTCCATACTCTCTACACCTTCAGTTACTACTTCTATGCCTAGGTCTTTAACCATATTTATTATGCCTGACAATACTATTCTGTCTCTACCTATTATTGCCTCATTATCAATAAAAGATTTATCTATCTTTAATATACTTACAGGTAGGTTACGTAACATATTAAGTGATGAATAGCCTGTACCAAAATCATCTATAGATGTAGCTATATTATTCTCATTCATAATTGTTATGAACTCTAATAATTCGTCTTGTTCTTCCTCATCTACAGTCTCAGTAATTTCTATCTCTATATATGCATGGTCAACGCCATGTCTATCTATAATGTCAATAATGTCTTTAGCAAAACTAGGATTACTTAGATGTTTCCTTGAAAAGTTAACCGATGTTCTAACTAAATCCTTGCCTTCATCTAACCATTTTAGTATATCCTGACATACATGATTAAGCATATAATAATCTAACTTTTTAACAGCGCCCTCATCCTCTAATGTTGGTACAAATTCATTAGGTTGTATTACCTCGCCATTCACTATCCATCTAGCTAAAGCTTCTGCTCCTACTATACTATAGGTATCTACATTTACTTTAGGCTGATAATATACTACTATCTGTTCATTTTGTAAAGCACTGTCAAACATAGCTGCTATCTGCTTTACCCTAATAAGATCCTTATATACCTCTTTAGTAAAATATACATAAGGTACTTTTTTAACATTCTTTGCTATGGCTATAGCAGTTCCTATAGCCTGCATAGTCTCTCCCATATCATTTGTATCTGGAGTAATCTCATATATACCTGTAACAGCACTTACCGATAAAACAGTTTTCTTTCCCTTATTACTTACAGCTACTTCTTTGCCCTCTAAAAACTCCAAAAAATCTATGGTTCTGTCTTTTCTTATTAGAGCAGCAAAGTTATCTCCGCCTAGTCTGGTCACTAATTCATCCTCATTAATAAATTTCTTAAGTTCTCTAGCGTATGCCTTTATAACTTCGTCACCCACAGCATAACCCATACTTTGATTAACTAATCTAAAACCTTTTAAGTTAAAATAAAATGCATTATATTCACTAGCTATACCCTGTATAAAGAATTTTACTCCTTCTTCCAAAAATCCATCTGCATTATATAGTCCCGTTAAAAAGTCTCTCTTAAGATTTAGTAAAGTCTGCTCAATAAGTCTATATCTTCCTACATATACAAATACTACATTAATAACTACCTCTATCTGATTAAGTACCTCTTTGGTAGCTTTGCAGTCTTTTCTTAGATACACATAAAAAACTACTACTCCCTCTTCACTTGTATGAAATGTCTTAGTATAGGCTATTTCTTTTTCTACATCTTCCCCAGCCGAATATACTGTTCCCTTGAAGTTTTTGCCATTAGGAGTAAAGCCTGTACACGGAATATCCAAGGATATATCTATTCTTCCAATCTCGCAATCTTCAGCTATATGCTCTAACGCTTCTTGTGCAAATGCTATAGCATTCTCTTCTTCGGATATAGTATTAATAAATTTTTCAAATCTGTCATTGCATAATTTATTCAATTGCATTTCCTCATATTCTCTATTTTTTTCGTTACTATATATTGTTTTATATAATAACTTACCCATAACTATTATATTATTTTTTGCAACTTTTGCAATGACTTATTTTTTATTCTCCCATTTGGATAAATCTATAATGTTTTTTGCAAAAATATAGTGCAATATTCCGAAGTATTATAAAAGACACTAATCATAGTGCCTTTTATAATATATTCAAACCATATTCATTGCTTATTTCATATCCACTATTTTGTAATAGGCCTTTGCCGTTATTCTGTATACGCATAGATATATTACGCAAAATATAGCAATGGTTATTCCACTAAACAATACAAATAATGGCGTATTACCAAAGTTAAGCATAGCTAATAGTTTTCTTATTAGTTGAAATGCAAAAGCTATATGCACAATAGCTACTATTATTGGCATAAAAAATACCGTTACTATCTGAGATTTTATAATCTTCTTAGTTTCTGCTTCACTCATACCTACCTTTTGCATAATTTGAAATCTTTCCTTATCATCATAGCCCTCTGATATCTGCTTATAATATATAATAAGTACTGTTGCCAAAAGGAATATAGCTCCTATAAATATACCTATAAATAATAGACTTGCATATAGTGCCATAATATCTTCTCTGCTTGTATATATATTCTCCACTGTAGCTACATGCATAACACCAGCATCATTCAAAGCGTCTCTAAAATTATTACAAAAATCTATTTTATCCTTATCTTCACCATCTATATCAAAAGAATAATTATACTCTATAGATTCTATTCGTTTTTCCTGACCATGTAGCGTATCCACTTCGGCTACTATCTCATCTAATCTGTCCGTAGTAGGAATATACATTACTGCATAATCAAAATCTATGCTCCATCTTAATGTTCCTTTTACATCCACGGTCTCTTTATCTATAGTCTTATATATTACTTTTTCTCCATTAATATCTATACTGGTTCCATTCATTAACTTCTTATTAGTGGAATATATTAAACAATCATCTCCTGCTTGTTTCTTTAAGCTCTCCACGTCTACATCTTCATTCTCAAGATCCTCCAAGGATGCCATATCTATAATAACCATATTATCCATAGAGCCGTCATCTATACATAGCTTGTTATTATCATCTACAGTAAACGCACTACTATAATCATAATAGGCTTTAATATTTTTAGGTATAATATTGTATTTAGCTTCTAGCTCACTAGCTGCACCTTTTATCTTATCTCTTTCCGCTGCTAAATCCGTTACATCCTCTCCTATAATATAATCTGTAATCACATCACTAGCATACCTGGTTCTCATTACATCCTCTATACCTACATATAGCGATACCGTTGATGATAACGTAACCAATACTGCTGTACTTAATATGCATATGCTGGCAAGTCCTACAGCATTTTGTTTCATTCTATACATCATCCCTGATACAGTAATAAAATGTGTCTTGTGATAGTAATATTTCTTATTCTTCTTTAGTATTTTTAAAAATGCTATACTTCCTGCTACAAATAACATATAGGTTCCTACTATAACGCATAATACTGCTATAAAAAAGTTAAACAACGCTGATATGGGATTTTCTGTCTTTATCGCAATAATGTAACCTATTGACAGGCTTATAATACCAACTATAGCCATAAACCATTTTGCCTTTGGTTCTCTTTCTCCTGCCTTGCTGTTGGTTAACATATCTATTGGTTTTAATATAGCTATTTTTATTCTGTTATAGATTATTAAGACTATAAAGGCTCCTATATATAATATAGCAGTTGTAGCTACAGCCTTCATAGGTATTCCAAAGGCTATGGTAGTTTCCATTTTTAATAGTTTCAACAGTACAAAAAACATAAGCTTAGAAAATATCACTCCACTTATAAGACCTGCTGCTATACTTACTATACCTACTGTAAGTATCTCTAGAAATAATACCTTTCCTATGTGTTTTTTCTCCATACCCAATATACTGTATAGTCCTAACTCCTTAGTCC
This sequence comes from uncultured Lachnospiraceae bacterium, assembly GCA_964583045.1. GTDB lineage: Bacteria > Bacillota > Clostridia > Lachnospirales > Lachnospiraceae > JAVBSN01. The sequence goes on from CAZOUU010000125.1 coordinate 4,249, forward strand.
TTTTCCTCATTAAAAAGCTGTTTGTGTAAAATATTATACACACTGAAAACATACCACAGATAATTGTTCCAAAGCCCAATAGCAAGTTCATATGCTTAGAACCATAATAGCTTGATACATCACTTTGTAATGTAACAGAATATATAATATAAAATAAAGCTATCATAGTTGTACTGGATATAAAAAATGGAACATAGGTATTTTTATTTTTAAATATATTAGTTTTTGCTAATTTAAGGAATAATCCACTATTCATTTTCCTCACCACCTGACAATAATAGTGTTAAGGTATCAGATATCTTCTTGTACATCTCCTCATTGCTAAGATTCCCTCTATATATCTGATGATATATTTCACCATCCTTTATAAATAATACTCTTCCTGCGTGACTGGCTGCTCTAACGCTATGAGTTACCATTAATATAGTCTGTCCCTCTTTATGTATTCCTGAGAATACTTTAAGCAAATCTCCTGTAGATTTTGAGTCCAATGCTCCTGTTGGTTCATCTGCTAGTATTATATCGGGATTAGTAATCATAGCTCTAGCAACTGCGCTCTTTGCTTTTGTCCTCCTGATATCTCATACGGAAACTTCTTAAGCAAGTCTTCTATACTTAATTTAGGTGCTATTACATCCAGCTTCTTCTTCATTTCATCATATTTCTTTCCCGCTAACACTAGTGGCAAATATATATTGTCCTCTAACGAAAAATTATCCAGTAAATTAAAGTCTTGAAATACAAATCCTAGATGCTCTCTTCTAAATCTAGCCAGCTCTCCTTCTTTAATCTTAGTTATATTATCCCCCTTTAATAACACCTCTCCTTCTGTAGGCTTATCTACAGATGCCAGTATATTAAGTAGTGTAGTCTTTCCTGAACCACTCTCACCCATAATAGCTACATATTCTCCCTCTTCTACCGAAAAGTCTATACTCTTAAGTGCTTCTACCTTATTTCCACCTAGTCTAGTGGTATATACTTTTTTCAAATGTTTTACCTTAGCTTAGGCTTACATTTCTTCTTTCAACCTTACATTTTCGTCACTTTGTATGGTATATAACCCGCACCAAACAACCTATTCCCTTTTTGGTTATTACATAATCCTCTACGCCTATACCTGCTAATTTTTTACGAA
>CAZOUU010000126.1:0-5303 GCA_964583045.1 uncultured Lachnospiraceae bacterium
GTTACCTACTGCGTCATAGGTATAACTGCTGTTACTTCCTGTAGCATCTACTGATCCATTTTTTAATACCCCACCTATATAACTATAACATATCACTGAACCTGTATCTTTATTTAGTTTTTTAACAAGATTTCCCATACTGTCATAAGAATTTTCAATAGTATTTCCATATGCATCTTTTTCGCATATTCTATTTCCTAATGTATCATATGTGTAGCTTGTTACAACAGTATCATAGGCATCCTTTACCTCTACTATATTCCCACACAAATCATATACAAAACTATATGAATTATTTAAAGCATCTGCAATAGATATTATATTTCCTTGTTCATCATAAACTATGTTATTAACAGCTACTCCACTTTTTATGACAGCAATTATTCTATTATTACCATCATATTTATACTTTGTTACTTGTCCTATTGCATCTACCATTTTAACACAATTTAGGTTGCTATCATACTCATATTTAGTTGCATTTCCATTTTTATCCATAATAGATGAGATTTTGTTATATTTGTTATACTGAATTTTTATTTTATTTCCTAAAGCATCTGTTACTGATGTCATATTACCAACACTATCATAATTATATGATGTGGTTGTCCCATCACTATTCTTCATTAATATTATTCGACCAGCAGCATCATACTCTAACTCTATTTTATTTCCCATTGCATCTATCTGAGAGGTTAATAATCCATTAGTATAACCATATTTTATAACTCCGCCATTAGGTTTTGTGATACTAACCAAATTACTTCCAACGGAATACTCAGATATAAATTCCTCGCCTAGTGTATTAATTAATTGCAAAAGATTTCCTGCAGAATCATATATACTACTCTCCACAGTTTCTCCATCTGGATAAATGGTTTTAACTACATTTCCGTCTACATCTCTTTCAAAACAAATAATAGTTCCATCTGGTCTTTTTTCCTTAACAACATATCCATCTGTATATTCGTATGATGTAGTATTTCCATTTGCATCTGTCTTTGTAAGCACATTCCCATACTCATCGTATTTATATGATGTTGTTGCCTTACCTTTGTCAGTTGAAATACTCTCAGACAATATATTGCCTGACAAGTCTACATTATATAATGTAGTATTTCCTATACTATCAGTATAACTAACTAAATTACCTATGTTGTCATATGACAATATTTGTTTGTTACCATTTCTATCTATAACACTTGTCAACATTCCTGACGTATATTCATATCTAATCGTTCCAAGACCATTGATATTTTCACTAGTAATCTGTCCAACTTCATTATAGGTATATGTAGCTTCTGCACCACTAGCATTTCTTATTTTTATAACTCTATTATTGTTATCATATTCTTTACTAATGTTCGTTCCATCGTTTGATTTTATAGTAAGAATATTTTTATGTTCATCGTATGTATACTCGGTTATTTTTCCATTTTTTTCAGTTACTTTGGTTATATTCGCTACTAAATCATATTCATAACTTCCACCTGTCCCATCTGGATAGGAATAAGATATCAATTTGTTTAGTTCATTGTATACATAACTCTTAGTCCCTCCAATAGAATTCGTATACATAAGTGCATCACCATATTGATTAGATATTATACTGTCTGTTCCTCCATTAGTATGAGTTGCACTAATATGTAATTCCCCTGTCTCATCTTCAGTATAACTATATTGAACTAAAGAAGTATTCTCTTTTCCATCATCTTGACTTACCACTCTTCCTTCTTCATCATATTGATTTACTAAATATATATTACTATTTGTATCTTTAGCAACTATTATTCTATGATTTTCATCATATTCAAAATGATTAGTTACACCATCTTTACTAGTGTATCCTATTAATTCCTTGTTTTCACTATAGGAAAAAGATACTTTATTACCTGCGTTATCTTGCAAGTATGTAATTAACCCATCTTCTGAATAAAATGCACATATATATTTGCCTGTTGTCTGATCTACAATTTTTATACTATTAGACTCTCTAACAATAAATGTTGATTGATTATTTTTGTTTATTATTTCTGATAGCAACCCTTCATTATCAAATTTATATTCACTACCATCCTTTGATTGCAGTATGTATCCCTCATCAGTTTTCTTTATAGTATACCCACTCATATCATCACTTAATGGCTCATATATATTTGATATTTCAATATCAGTATCTACATTTACAACTTCTTCACTATAGCTACCATATACTTTCCCCTCATAACTATCTCTGTTCTGAAACGAAACACTATCATTAGGATTAATATATAATCGTATATATGAAGAACAATCCTCTATTTTCATTTCATAATTATGATACCATCCATATCCCAAATCACCACTATATTCAGTTTCCATTGATGAATAATTAACATTAAACTGCATTTCATTTATGCCCATAACAGACATAAGTGTATTGTTATATATATATTCACCTGTCATCATATTTATTGGATCATCTTTTGTTTCTGTTGTTTCCTCTGTCTTGACAACTTCTGTAGTAGCCTCTTCTTTCTTTTTTAATGCATCTGGATCTGGCAGTTGAATATATCTTTGTTTCATATGAGATGGTATAGATACTATAGTAACTTCTATCCCCGAGTTTGCTCCTACAATTTCTTCAAGTTCAGCATTAATTAATTTATAATAATCTTTGTATTTTATTCCCTTTTTAATAAATGGTGTAACATAGGTTCCATATATTGATGAACCTCCTGTTAACGTACCTATAGTAAATGTATCTCCTTTACTTAGGATAGGAACCTGTCCGTTTTTACCTGGTGTTGGAAGGTAATAATTCAACCCCGTTTTTTCTGTATGCCTTTTCACTACCTTATCTCCTTGAAAAACTGCAACCTTTCCTACAAAGTCAGTAGTTTGATACGAACCAAAATTTGTCGTTACCTGATAGAAATCTCTCTTTGTTTCATTTGTTAATTTATATTGAATATAGTAATCTGTTCCTAAGTATGCACTTGCTTCTGGATATATATATAAATGCAAGCCTTTACCATTTAATATATTGATATATCCTGAAGATTCAAAATCTCCTTTTATTTCTCTACCTATTGGTTGCACTACACCTACGTAATGTGCCTGTAGCTTGTAACTTCCCGCTACATCTCCTTTCAAATACCAAAATGCACTTTTACTTTCTCCGCCAGGAATTTTTTCTATGGAGGATGTTAATGTATTATTATCCATTTTTATCAAACTCATACCTTTAGGCACATCTAGACTCGCTATTGAATCCTCAATATAAAAATCCTCATCTGCATTATTTTCAATTTTTAACTCTACTTCATACATTTCTTTTAACCATGATATAGTGTTCTTCGTTTCCAAATATGCTAGCACCGGTTTTTCCCCATTGTCTGAATCTATACAAGTTACTGTACCCTTAACCAATCCATCGCTACTAGAATAATCTACACTTTCACCTGAATAAAAACTAAATTCTTGAACATCGTCTTGCTTAAAAGTTAATTTTAATTTATAACTATATATCTGTTTATTTTTTGATGATGTTATATCTATTCCTAGTGCTTTTATTTCTGCTAAAGTTAATTTTTTGGCAGTTAATTTTCCATCTATAACACTGCCCTTATTAAGTTTAATATCTATTTTATTATTTTCACCTGCAATAATAGTTGTTTTTTCTATTTCTGGTGTATATTTATCTACCCATGCAGCAATCTGATAATCTCCTTCTTCTAAGGCTATACTTATTTTACCTTTATCATTTGTAGTATATTCTGTTTTTGTTCCATCATCTGCTAATACATATACTTTTGCATTTGGTAATTCTTTGTTTTTCTTATCACTAACAGCAATATTTACAATTCCAATTTTGTTTACATCTTTTACATAAATTGTAAATTCCTTGGTTGTTATATTTTCCATTGCATCTTTTACATATAGCTTTACATTATAATTTCCACTAATGTCATATGTATATTGAGCAGACTCACCATATACTATATCTCCATTTCCCATTTCCCATTTATATTCCACTATTCCTACATTATCACTTGAATCCCGTGCATCTAAATATACTGGATTATTTGTATAGGCATATTTGTCCCATATATCTGAAACTTCCGGTGCTATAGTATCTATATTTAAAGACTGTCCTGTTACTATCTTTTCACTCACATTCCCACAACTATCATATGCTACTAATTTAAAGCTGTAACTATATGCTGGATTAGCCTCTACTGTATATTCATTTTTATTATCTACATTTACGCGATTATATAATCCATCTCCTTCTCTTACATATAATTCAAGTTTTTTGAAATCTTCATCTGCTGGTTTCTCCCAACTAGCTTTAATTTTCCAACCTAGACTTTCTAGTTTGAAATTTTTTATATCTATTGGTGAGTTATCTATTCGCATATCTCTAATTACACTATCGCTTGCATTTCCACCTATATCATAACAAGTAGCTCTTATTGTATAATTACCTGAAGATACTTTAGTTGCATCCCATACTCTATTATATATTACATAATCATCTTTTATACCTTCCTCATATAGCTTATTCCATTCAGTACTTCCTGTTTTTTGATACTCCACTAACATCTTATCTACACGTACATTATCACTTGCTGTTATAGATATCTTTACTTGATTACCTACTAATACATTACTGGCAGGATTTATGATATTTAATACTGGTTTTACCACGTCATCTACAGCTGTAACCTCTACTACTTTGCTACATTCCCCTTCATTACCTGCATCATCTATGGCACTAATCTTATATTTAAAGGTCTCGCCATATGTAGCCTTCTTATCCACATAACTATCTTTACCATATACTGTATCTACCTTTTCATAGTTTTCACTATCTAGTGCAGCTCTATATATAATTACACCTGTACCCTCTGGTTGCATATCCCAGCCTACAGTTATGGTTCCCGCATTATTAGTTGCAGTTATACCTGTTGGTTTTTCTGGTGGTGTATGGTCGATATTGTATAGTTTTATTAATTCCTCACCGTTATTACTTATATTCCCACTCTTATCATAAGCTAATATAGATACATATATATCCCCTTCTTCTAGCTGTGATACATCCCATGCATAACCAAATTTCTGTGTTTGATTTACATTTGTATTTTCTACTACAGCTAGGTCTTCCCAGTTCTCTCTATCTCTGGAATATCTATATACCACCTTTTGTGGATATACATTATCTCCTACTGTAGTTTCTAGATTTATGCTTTTATTATAGTACGATGATTCTGGCTTTATGCCTGTTATATATGGCGGATCATCATCCTCTCCCGTGGTTA
>CAZOUU010000127.1:0-4863 GCA_964583045.1 uncultured Lachnospiraceae bacterium
GGTACTTTAGGAGATGTTATCTCTTTTGAAATTACATTTTGCGGAAACTCAAGGTATCAAACATTCTGTTTTTATTTCAGCTTCCTTAACTTTCTAAATATCAAGTCCTAGACTACTACTATTTTACGTATTTTCTTGAATTATTCTCCTTCATTATGTATAATGAAAATGTTGTTTTAAAATAGATATATATAATATACATTGTAGGAGGATTATTATGGATAGTCAGTCAGGACTAGGCGCAGAGCATGAAAAATATGCTGGTATATTAGCACATCCCACTTCATTTCCAAGTCCATATGGTATCGGAGATTTGGGTGATGGAGCATATAAATTCATCGACTTTCTTAAAAAATCAGGTTTAAATATGTGGCAGGTATTACCCCTTGGTCATACAGGTTTCGGAGATTCACCATATCAACCATTTTCATCATTTGCAGGACAGCCACTTATTATTGCAGTAGACAGATTAAAGGTATGTAATTTATTAACGGATGCTGATTTTAATAATATGCCAACCTGGGATCCTGTAGATATAAATTATGGTGAGCTTATAGAATTTAAGACAAATCTATTAAAGCTTGCTTATTCTCGTTTCTTAGATCCAGAGGTTAAGGATACTATATCCAGCAACGAAGAATTGATGACAGAATACCTTACTTTCTGTGAAGAGAGTGCATGGTTAGCTGATTATTCACTATTTATGGCCGCTAAGGATTATAATAATGGTGCCCCTTGGTACCTATGGGAGAAATCCTTAAAGAGTCCTACTGCCGCTAGCAAAAAGGAATGGACTGAGAAATTAGCTGATGCTATGGGATACTATAATTTCATACAATTCTTATTCCATAAACAATGGATGGGCTTAAAGAAATATGCTAATGATAATGGCATAAAAATAGTGGGAGATATTCCTATATTTGTCGCTCTTGACAGTGTAGATGTGTGGTGTAACAAATCCCTATTCCAGCTAGATTCTAACGGTTATCCAACTGTAGTCGCAGGAGTACCACCCGACTATTTCAGTGCCACTGGTCAGTTATGGGGTAACCCATTATACAAATGGCCTGCACATAAAAAGACCGGTTACAAATGGTGGATAGAGAGATTTAGACACCAGCTTACTCTAGCAGACTTCTTAAGAATAGATCATTTTAGAGGTTTTGATACATATTGGGCAGTACCTTACGGTGACACTACTGCCATAAACGGTAAATGGATTAAGGCACCAGGTGTTAACTTCTTCACTACCTTAGAGGCTAACCTAGGTTATCATCTACCTATTATCGCTGAGGATTTAGGTGAGATAGAGCAATCTGTAGTAGAACTTAGAGATAAATTTGGATTACCTGGCATGAAGATTCTTCAATTTGCATTTGAAAATCCTGAGGAAAATGAATTTCTGCCTCATAATTATGTTAGAAATTGTGTATGCTATACAGGTACACACGATAACGACACTACTCTTGGCTGGTACAAGGGATGCTATGAATCTTCTAAAGATAAATTACGACGTTACTTCAATACAGATGGTGGAGATGTATGCTGGACATTAATTAGAGCATGTTTTGCATCTGTAGCAGATAAGGCTATCGTTCCTATGCAGGATGTATTATCCCTTGATTCATGGGCTAGAACTAATACCCCAGGTGTTGGTGAAGGCAACTGGTCTTGGAGATTTACGGAGCAGGATATGAGTGATCAGCTTGCAGCCAGATTATATGAAACAGCCAAATTATATGGCAGATAAGGAGTACTTATGACAATACGAAGCTTTTTGGTACTTGGATTTCTATTTCTATTTTTAATTATATTTTTACCTGTACATCTAGTTGTATGGTTAATAGGTCTTAAGAATCCAACCCTTAAATATAAAATATCCGAAAAGATAATTCATGGGGCCTTTAGCTGTTGTATATGGTTAAATGGTGTGAAAATAGAGGTTATCAACAAAGAAGTAATTCCAGAAGATGAACCTGTGTTATATGTATCTAATCACAGAAGCTACTGGGATATCCTAGTTCTTCACAATACTATTCACAAACCAGTAGGCTTTGTAGCCAAGGTAGAGATGGAGAAGTTTCCTATACTTAACTGGTGGATGGGAAATATAGGTTGTATATTCTTAGACCGTGAGGATCCTCGAAAGGGACTTAAATCTATATTAAAAGGTGCTGACTATATAAATAGTGGTCACAGCATGGTTATCTGTCCTGAGGGAACTAGAAATCAAAAGGACGAGATGTTGGAATTTAAGGAAGGCAGCCTTAAGATGGCACAGAAAACCAAATGCAAAGTCATCCCTGTCGCTCTTATTGGAACAGATAATTTATTAGAGAAAAATCCTGGTTTCCGTATGCGTAAGGGTAAGGTAACTGTTATCTTTGGTGAGCCTTTTTATATATCTGATGTACCAGCCAATCATAAGAAAACACCCGCTGCTTACACTCAGAACATAATCAAGGCTATGTTGGAAAAGCACAAAGAAAATATATAAATCTACTCTATGCAACTAGCATAAAAAATGCTAGAATGTTAGATAGTCAATATAATAGGAGGTACATAACCAATGCCAGTTTGGGGAGTTTTATTAATAATCGTTGCAGTCGTTGCAATTATACTCGGAGTATTATATTTCTTCGGTAGCAAGCTACAAAAGAAGCAATTAGCACAGCAGGAACAATTAAATGCTGCTGCTCAACCAGCTACTATGTTCATCATAAGCAAGAAGCGTATGAAACTTAAGGAAGCAGGTCTTCCTAAGGTAGTTTTAGAGCAGGCACCTAAGCGTATGCATAATGCTAAGATGCCTATAGTTAAAGCTAAAATAGGTCCACAAATCACAAGTCTTATCTGTGATGAAGCTATATTTGATACACTTCCAGTTAAAGGCGAAGTTAAAGCTATGGTTAGTGGTATATACATAGTTAGTGTTAAGAACCTTCGTGGTAAGGTAGAAGTTCCAAAAAAGAAGAGTATGTCTTCAAAGCTTCGTAAAAAACAAACAGATATGCAAAAAGAATTTGCCAAAGAAGAAAAAATCAGAGAGAAGCTTAAAGCAGAAAAAGCTGCTGAAAAAAGAGCTAAGAAGAGATAATAAAATAGAACTAATATTCCAGGATTTTGATAAATCAGGATATTAGTTCTATTTTTATTCTACTCTACATATAATTTCTATATATGTACATCTTCTCATCACTGTCATAATGATACTCTGGTAGTTTAATGAGCCGATATAATACATATCCTCTATTTCTAAGTAGCTGCTTATATTCCTCATCTGGATAATACATAATAATAGTAACCATACGAGGATGTTCCTTTACTGAGGCATCTATCTTCTCTATAATATCCCAAAATATCTTACTAGTAAAAGGATTAAAGAAATAGAATACATTGTCTTCAGGTGCTATATCATAAAGCACTGCATTACCACATAATACCTCTATCTCATCTCGTCTTTCTCTAAATCTATTGCTATAATATGCCTTATTATCCAATAGCTTTTGATATAACTCCTTGTCAGCTTCTATCCCTGTTACCCTACATAAAAATCTCTGATTACAATAGAATAGCACACGACCCAGACCACAGCCAAAATCTACTAGCTTATCTGTGGATTTAAGTTCAAATTCCTCAAACAACGCCATAAGCCCACTATAAGAAGTGGGCTCATATATATTATATTCTTCATGGTCATTAAAGGTATATACCTTCCCTTTAGTAGCTATACCTAAAAATCCTTCGTGTATTTTCTCTTGATCCATAACCTACCTCAGTATAATATATTATCTGCCTGATATGGCGATGCATAGTACATGCTGTGATTTTACTACCCCATTAAAGGTAATCTCATAATCCATATTTATATCTATTCTATCCTTACTATGAACAATCTTATAGGAATGTGTATCTATCTCTAAGGTCATAACTGAACCAGGTACGGCATAGCTAGTAGTTATCTTATTAGCCACATCAAAGGTCATCTTAGCTCCACTAACTCCCTTATCTACCATCTCTAGACAGTTATTATCAAACTTCAAGGTATGTCTACATACCTCTTTATCCCTAGTCTCCTCATAGAAGCAATAATGTCTACCATCCTTCTCATAATAAGTACCTATACCATAGGTCCTAATTGTATCCTTTTCTCCATCTATATATTGAGTTCCTATAACTTCTACTGTAACGTCCTTCATCTATACTCCTAATAACTCTCTATGTCTACCACCGATGTATCTTTTACATGGCAAGGCAATACTTTGTCAGCAAAGGATATGAATTTATCTACACCATCACTCACATAATACTGATGATTTATCTTAGAATTGCTCTGATTAAGCAACCCTTGCTCTCCCAACAATTCTTTAAGATATTTGGCGGTCTCATAAGCCGGATTAACCAGCTGTACCTTATCACCCATATATCTTTTAATAGCATTTCTTATAAGCGGATAATGTGTACAGCCCAGAATAAGAGAATCTACATTATATTCCTTCATCTCCTGTAAATATCTACTGACTATATCATCTGTAACTCTGTCTTCTATTAGTCCCTCCTCTACTAGCGGAACAAATAGAGGACACGCCTTACCTACTACAGTTATATCACCATCCAGCTCCCTAAGATAATCATTATATATACCAGATTTAATGGTAGCTTCCGTACCTATGATACCAACACTTTTAGTCTTAGTAGTAGCTGCTGCCATCCTAGCACCAGGCTTAACCACACCGATAACTGGTATATCTAATTCTGCCTTTATCTCATCTAATGCCAATGCACTAGCTGTATTACATGCTATAACTATAGCCTTTACATCCTTGGTTCTTAAAAATCTAACTATCTGCTTAGAATATTTTA
>CAZOUU010000127.1:4873-5226 GCA_964583045.1 uncultured Lachnospiraceae bacterium
CCATAAGGAACTCTAGCAGTATCTCCAAAATATACTATATTCTCATTAGGTAGTTGTCTCATAACCTCTCTTACTACTGTAAGACCACCAACACCTGAATCAAATACTCCAATAGGTGATTCTTTCATACGGCACCTCGTCTCTTAAGCTACTCTCTATCAAAGCTTAACTCTATAAGCTTACTAACTAATGACTTTATATTATAGCCCTTAGCTTCCCATAACATAGGATACATACTAATAGACGTAAATCCTGGTAATGTATTTAACTCATTAAATACTACTCTATTTGTATCCTTCTCTAAAAAGAAATCTATACGTGCAAGTCCAAAGCCATCTACAGCCTTAAATATG
>CAZOUU010000128.1:0-5214 GCA_964583045.1 uncultured Lachnospiraceae bacterium
TGCTATAATAACTTCTTCATTATGAGGGGATAGACCTATAGAGGTAGTCTGAAAACCTATATAATCATCTATGTCCTCTAATATATAATCCGATAAAGCCATAGCTTCTATTACCTCTCTACCAAACTCTTTGTGCATATCATCTCGTATAGCCATAGCCTTTTCAATAGTTCTATTAATTATAATTATATGTTTTGCACCTTCGCTCATACACATATAAGTAACTGCTCTAGCAGCCCCACCTGCCCCTAGTATAATAACCGAACTATCTTTAATACATATACCCTCGCTCTTTACTTCTCTAAGCAAGCCTAACATATCTGTATTATAACCCTTATAGCCACCCTCTACTCTAACTAGGGTATTAACTGCACCTATAGCTTTAGCCGCCTCATCTACCTCTGTCAAATAAGGAATAACCTCTTGCTTATAAGGTACTGTTACATTCATACCCATTACATTTAAACTATATCCCCCTTTAAGAGCATTCTCTACGTGTCCCTCCTCTACGGAAAATGGAACATACACTTCATTAAGTTTTAGCATCTTAGACAGATTATTATGTATTAAAGGGGACATAGTATGCTCCACTGGATGTCCTATCAATCCTAATAATCTGGTCTTACCATCAATATCCATTACTTTTCCTCTGTGTCCTTTAATTTTCTTCTATATCTCTTATAAGAATTGAGTATCCATTTTTCTGGTATTCTCTTTAATATGATCTGTATCTCTTCTTTACTATCTATGGGACTAACTAGCACACTATATATACCAGCCCTATTAGCTCCCCATACATCTGTAAATATCTGATCCCCTACAAATAGAGTAGTACTAATATCACTACCCATCTTTTCCATAGCCCTTATATAATTTTTTCTAGATGGCTTACCAGCTTTACATATATAATCTACCTTTATATTCTTATTAAATCTCTCTACTCTCTCACTGTTATTATTAGATATAAGGCATATCTTATATCCCATATCCTTTAGCTTCATAAATAATGCATCCGATTCATCAGTGGCATCTGCACCATGAGGAACTAAAGTATTATCTATATCAAATAGTATACCTCGATATCCCATATCATAATACTTTTTAAAATCTATATCATATGTAGATTTATACATCTTCTTAGGATAAAACCTTTGAAACATAACCATACCTCTTTCCCTAAATATCTATATGTATTGTATACAACTAGTAGTAAAATATCAACTAAAACTTAAAATAAGGTGGCAGATAACCTTCATTATCATACCACCTTATTCTTATCTCCTAAGAGAAATAATTACATATTATATTTTACTATTGCATCCAAATAAGTAGCTTCAGACTCATTCATAGTTAAGTCAAATAGCTTTTTAACATTAACTATCTTAAGTCTTATGTATCTTACCTGACCTAAACCATCTGTAGCTTCTATTACAATATATGTATAGTTACCACCATAATAATCAAACATATTCTCTGGTATAATATCTGCTGGATAATCTGCTTTAGTAATCTGATAAATCTGATTATTACTTATATCGCCTTCGTTATACACCTTAATCATCTTATGGTATTCATCATCAATAAACTTATCTGAATAATTACCATTCTTACCATAATTTAAGTCATAGTATATTTTAACACTAGCTATTGGCTCTGCAGACTTATCAACCTTAACCTTAAATCCAAACTCTGGGTGATCTGTCTTATTATCAATCTCTAAATAATAATTATTATTATCATCTAGTTTTATTAAACCATCCTTAGTAGGAGCTGGTATATTACTATCCTTATCATATAATTTAATCTTAGGTTTTGCTATAGAATCTCTAACACTGTTTACGATAACATTGATAAATAATCTACGCTCATCATTGTTATTCTTGCCTTCACCAGTTATATGTGAGTGACCAGCACCACAATATGTGATGTTACCCTTTGTATAGATGAAATATGAATCCATAGCATCTTTAGGACTGGCTGCTAATAATGATGAGTTACCCTACATCCTTAGGATTAGATGAAGAAGAACCTACATCACAACCTGCAAGAGTATACCATACTATAGTCTCTTCATCCTCCATATCTAGTGCCAATGACTGTGCATGAGTATTAGATATCTCTAACTGTTTACTAATATAGAATGGATATGTAGTTATAATACCATCATTAGTCTGTGTAGCCTTACTAGTACCAGAAGCTGTATTCTCGAAGCCTGATGCCCATTTTTCTGCATCTGTAAATATATACTCTGCATATTTATATGGTGAATTACCAAGCTCACTTGTACTAAATATCATCTTACTATCAGTAAGAGCAATTGGTGTTCTCTTACCTACATTACCTGCATTTGCCACAAATGTATCTGACCATGCATAAGGATCTCCACCTACTGCTATATTAGTCCAGAAATCTGTAGAAGTATAATTACCCCATACATAATCTGCTGCTGACTCTGAATACGTAGCTACTTTTAAGCTATAATCTGATACTATTGCTACACCATTAGTACAGTTTGTATTATTCCCGGTATTCCAACCCTCTTTTGAAGGAATAGCATAATTTATATTTGTATTAACAGATGTATCTACTGTAGTACAAGTCTTATCTGTATAAGCTGTATATTTAACTGATATTTGTGAACCTACTGGTTTAGCCTCTCCTACTTCTTCGTAGGATACTACTTCATACTTACCTGCAGCATTCTTAACTATCTTAGCTTCTATATCTTTATTCTTAACCACTACTTGATTAGCTGCTATTAGATCTCTATCTGGTATACTACTTATAGTTACTGGATCTATAGATACATACTGTGGTTTAATACCTGTTACATCCTCAGAAGCCTCTGCTGTAGCATGGAATCTATCCATACCAAATGTATCTGCTAATTTAGAAGTTAAATTAACTGCTCCAAAGTCTGCCCACTTCGTTGTAGTATCGTGAGTAGTAAGTATATTACCGTGCTTCTTATCGTATGCTATTAAATCAGCACAACCATCATCAGACATATCATTGTTACCAAAATTTTCTGAGAAACCAAGTACTACCATACTATAGTTTTGAGCTAACCAATTATCACTATCATATGCCTTACGTAAATTCTCTTTGTATCTGTTATTTGCTTCTATAACTGCATCTTTTTTCTCTATGTATGCATTATATTTTGCCACTATATCTGTGCTTCCAGCATTATAATATAGATTTCCATTATTATAGAATATCTCATAATACTCTTGCTTTTCTATAATCTCATCCCAACCCTTTACGTCAAGGCCTTTACCTCCAGACGCCATAAGAGTCTTCATATAATTAACTAAATCATCTTCTACATCTGAATTTTCTAAATCAGATACTGCTGCTTCATAATCATTAAGAGCTGTCTGTGCAGCGGCAAGACAATTATCTCTAGTATCTTGGTCTTCATCTTTTATCTCCTTAACTAATGCTTCATATTCGCTTAAAGTCATAATATCTATATCAAAATTATAATCTTCAGACAATATATCTGCAAAGTTGGAATTCCAATCATCTACTCCACTTACAGTATCATATTTAACAATACCAAACTTATGCTCATGTAAACCTATATTAACTGGCCCATTAGCATGTTTGCCATTATATTCGGCCATAGTACCATATGCATTACGATAATCTGAAGGAGTACCACTACCTTTAAATCCATCATAGAACATATTACAGTCTGCTATAGCACCTGTATGCATACATTCTGTACATAGGTACAAAGAATGACCATTAGTCCATTTTGGTTGACTTTCCTGTAAAGACATAATCTGTAATACTTTAATCTCTTTCTTCTCTACATCCTCGCCTCTAGCATATCTAGCAAAACCAGTATAGTATGCTACTGCATAACCATCCTGTTTAACTAATACTTCCCAGCTTCTAAGTCCATAGAATTCAGGGTCATCGAACTCATAAGCTACAGTACCATTTGCTTCACTACTAACTGTAACTGTCTTAGAATCTTTTAACTCTTCTCCGCCTACACTGTCGTCAAACAAACCATTGCCATCTTCGTCTACTAATAGTTCTACTGTATAATTACCATCACCCTTTATATTATAGGCTACTGACATACCAGTTGCACCACTTATATAAGAGGTAGTATCACCTTCTACATACTCCTTAGGACATGAAGTAAGTTCAAAGGTAGGTCTTACTCTACTGGCATCTATTATATCTGTAAGCATAACTTCTGATGTAGCATCAAATACCTCTACAGTATTACCATTAACTAATGACACTCCATAGTATGATTTATCATTACCCTCTTGACTACTAACTCTAGTTACATTCTTAGGATTTAATCCCATAGCTATATTAGCTGCTTTAGTATCTCCATTCTTCTTATCATCTGCATAGCTTAACAATTGATACATATAGGAATCTGGGTCTAGCAATCTATTAGTATATTGCTGTAATTTAGATTGATCCTTTATCTTATCATATGCATTCCATACTTCACTACTAAATACTATAGGATATCCTGCATCTATATATTCTTTTAAATCATCTAACTTAAGTTTAGTTAAATCATTACCATTTAATGTAGCTGTAGTATCTACTGGAGTACCCGTAGGAACTCCACCATAACCATAGCTTCCACCTGTTTGATATAAGTTACCATAAGCAAAATTCGTACCACCTGTTCCACCTGGATTACCAGACTTAATAGTAACTAGCATACCAGTATGAGTGTACATACCATAACCTGCTGTAATAGCCTGGATTAAAGTCTGTGGATTAACACCTGCATTAGTTGTAAATAAGTTATAGGCTGGTTGCTTTAGTGCCGTGGTATTACCACCTATGTATATTAAGTCGTATTTTTCTGCTGATACATCTTTACTACCTATAAATTCTTCAGTAGACATCTGTACCAACTCTATCTGGCTATAAGGAATACCAGTAGCATGTGCTATCTTAGCCTTGGATACATCAAAATCGTAATACTCTGTACCTGCTGGTATCTCATCCTTAGTTACTCCACTAAGTACATCCTGAGGTACTGTATAATAGTTACCTGCTATCTCCTGATTTTCATTATTACCATTAAGAGTAGCCGCAAGGTCTGTATCTATAGGATAACAAGGTTGTAATTCTAATACTGTGTATTTTCTACCAGCCTTAGCACCAGAACCACCATAGGTTCTATATACACCATTATTGATTATTCTTGCTATATCGTTTGAC
>CAZOUU010000129.1:0-2512 GCA_964583045.1 uncultured Lachnospiraceae bacterium
GATGATATTAGAGAAGAGTTAAATGGTTCTGATATGGTATTCGTTACTTGTGGTATGGGTGGCGGTACAGGTACTGGTGCAGCTCCTGTTGTTGCAGAGATAGCTAAGAATCTTGGAATACTAACAGTTGGTGTTGTTACTAAGCCTTTCGCATTTGAAGGTAAGCCACGTATGAATAATGCTGTGGAAGGTATTGAAAGATTAAAGGGTAATGTAGATACATTAATAGTAGTTCCTAATGATAAGCTATTACAGATATGTGATAAGCGTACTACTATTCCTGATGCTCTTAAGAAAGCAGATGAAGTATTACAACAAGGTGTACAAGGTGTAACTGACCTTATTAATTCTCCGGGTGTAATTAATCTTGATTTTGCTGATATTCAGACAGTTATGAGAGATAAAGGTATTGCTCATATTGGTATTGGTAGAGCTAGTGGTGAGGATAAGGCTGTTGAAGCTATTAAGGCAGCTATGGAGAGTCCATTATTAGAGACTACAGTTTCTGGTGCTACAGATATTATCATCAACTTCTCTGGTAGTATAGGTATGATAGAAGCTTATGAAGCTGTTAATTATCTTACTGAAGCAGCTGGTGATACAGTTAATATTATATTTGGTACTGTTGATAATGATTCTATGGGTGAAGAGGTTAGTATTACAATTATTGCTACTGGCATTGATGGACAAGGTAACTCTAAGCCATCTAGTGTATTAGGAGGCTTTGCTACATCTAGACCACAGACAACTACAGCTATGCCTAGCTTTGGAGGTCAGGAGATTAAGACAACAGCTCAGGTTCGTAGTACATCAAGACCATCCTTCTTAGGTGGTGGTATGTCTACAGCTACTTCTAGAGCAGCAGCTACAAGAGAGAGTGTATCTCCAGTGGCACAACCTAGACGTACAGCTCCACAGCCTACTGTTACAGCAGATGATAGTAATATTAAGATACCAGATTTCTTAAAGAAACACTAAGCTATAGATAATTACATAATTGTGAATAGTGTGGTAAGATGTATATAATGTTTTTGAAATAGGAGGTTTATGTTATGAAATTAAGGACTAAGATAGTACTATTAACCATATTACCTATTTTTATTGTGGGAGGAATAGTAGTTATTTTTTCATCAGAAGTGATAAAGAATATAACTACTGAACAATTATATAATACTCTAGAGGCTACAGCAGTGGCGGGCAGTCAAGCCTATAGTGCAGGTATAGAAGGTGAATATCATCTAGATGATAAGGGTGAATTGCTTAAAGGTGATGATTATAATATATCGGAGGATCCATCTATTGTAGATAGTATATATGAAGATACAGGTCTAGTAAGTACATTCATATATGGTAATGAACGTATGATGACTAGCATTAGAGATGAAAAGGGTGATAGAATTATAGGAACTACTATTAGTGATAAGGTAGTGGATATAATTAATTCAGGAGAGGCTTATAGAAGCAAGATAGATATTAATGGTGAACCTTATAATACATATTATTATCCTGTATACCAAGATGGTTCAGACAGTGAAGTTATAGGCTGCTTTTTTGTAGGACAGGAGACCTCTAGTTTGACAGGGACTATTACTAGATTTATTATAACTCTTATTGTAGTATTTCTTGTTATAGTAGCTATATGTTCGGTGGTAGCCTATATTATAGCAGATAAGATTACTAAGGCTATACTTAGAGGTACGAAAGCTATGGATGCAGTGGCTAGAGGAAGATTGTCTAGTATTGATGATATAGAATTTAATATAAATCATAAAGATGAATTAGGAACTATGACTAATAAGATATATGAACTTAAGGAAGAGCTTAAGCGAATTATATCCGATGTAGTAGAGGATAGCTCTTTATTAGCTACTAGCTCAGAGACTTTATCGGAGACAGCTATTAGTGCCACTGAGGCCATTAATCAGGTAGATAGAGCTATACAAGACATAGCAGACGGAGCTGCTTCGCAAGCAGAAGAAACACAGTCAGCAAGTGAGAGTATTAATATAATGAGTAATAAGATAACAGATATGACAAATGAGATTGAGATACTTAATGATAATGCTAATAGTATGAAGAATTCTGGTGATGAGGCTATGGATACTATCGAATCTCTAGAAAAGACTAATATTAGTACCATGCAGGCTATAGATGTTATATATGACCAGACTAATACAACTAATGATTCAGCAGTGAAGATAAAAGAGGTTATAGAATTAATTACAGCTATAGCAGAGGAGACCAATCTATTATCTTTAAATGCCAGTATAGAGGCGGCCAGAGCAGGTGAACAAGGAAGAGGATTTGCTGTAGTTGCAACTCAGATACAAAAACTTGCAGAACAGTCTAATGAATCTACAACAAAGATAGAAGCCATTATAGATGAGCTTATAAAGGATTCTGCTAAAGCGGTTAATACTATGAATGATGTAAAGGTTATAATTGATAAGCAGACCTTGAATGTTAAAAAAACAGAGAATATATTTGAGAAGGTCAAGGACGGAATAGATAG
>CAZOUU010000129.1:2522-5209 GCA_964583045.1 uncultured Lachnospiraceae bacterium
TGGAATAAAGATTATATCCAAGCATTCAGAGGATATAGACGAGTCTAAAAATCAAGTGGTTAGTATTATGTCAGATTTAACAGCTATTGCTGAAGAAAATGCAGCAAGTGCTGAAGAGACTTCGGCAGCTACTACTGAGGTATCAGCGGCTATGAGTGAGGTAAAGGAAACAGCTAATCAGCTTAAAAATATAGCAGATAGCTTAGAAAACAGTATATCAGTTTTTGAAGTATAATATAAAAATCTAACATTTAGTCCTCTACGTTTATGTAGAGGACTTTTTTAAATATTTATTTGACACTTTTGGTATTAGGTTATATCATAGTTAGGTATATGAATGGGGGTGGATTAGGATAATGAATGGAAAGACTGTTAAGAAAAAAGCGAAGAGCTTATTGCGTATTGTGTTTGGAAGAACATTTATTATTATGCTTCTTGTTTTAATACAGTTTGGTTTATTGTTTGCTAGTTTGCAGCTTCTAAGTATGTATGTAACCTATATCTATAGTGGATTTGCTATTATAGGGTTGATAGTTATACTATACATTATTAATACAGATATGAATCCAGCTTTTAAAATAGCTTGGTGTATTCCTATATGTATTTCACCAGTAGTGGGATCTTTATTTTATCTATATTTTAAATTCGGTTTTGGTACATTGGTTATATCTAAGAGATTATCTCATATTATTGCGGATCAAAAAAGTTATCTCTTACAAGATGCTGATGTAATGGAAACTCTTAAAAAAGAGGATATTACAGAATATGGATTGGTAAAGTATATGAATAATTATGGTGGATATCCTATATATAAAAATACCACTGTACAGTATTTTGAATCTGGTGAAGCAAAATTCAAGGAATTATTAGTACAGCTAAAAGAGGCTAAAGAATATATTTTTATGGAGTATTTCATAGTAGAAGAAGGTATTATGTGGAATGCTATATTGGAGGTATTAAAGCATAAGGTAGCTGAAGGGGTAGAAGTAAGAGTAATGTATGATGGTATGTGTTCTGTTGCATTGCTGCCATATACATATCCTAAACAGCTAAGAAGGATGGGTATAAAGGCTAAGATGTTTTCACCTATTAGACCAGTGCTATCCTCTGTGCAAAATAATAGAGATCATAGAAAGATTGTAGTTATAGATGGCTTGACTGCCTTTACAGGTGGAATAAATTTTGCTGATGAGTACATTAATGAATATGAGAGATTTGGTTATTGGAAAGATACGGCGGTTATGCTAAAGGGAGACGCAGTATCTAGCTTTACTCTTATGTTTTTGCAGATGTGGAATATTAGTGAGGCTGTTATAGAGCCTAATGATAAATACATAAGATATAATCTTATGAAGGATGAAGATGGAAGCAAGGGCTTTGTTATGCCTTATGGTGATAGTCCACTTGATCATGAAAATGTAGGCGAATTGGTATATATGGATATACTTAATAGGGCTACAGATTATGTGCATATAACAACGCCATATTTAATTTTAGATAATGAGATGGCTACAGCCCTTAAATATGCAGCAAAACGAGGAGTAGAAGTGATAATTATTATGCCTCACATACCAGATAAGGTATATGCATATTTGTTAGCAAGGACATATTATCCAGAGCTTATAGAGGCTGGAGTAAAGATATATGAGTTTGAACCTGGCTTTATTCATGCAAAGGGATTTGTTAGTGATGATATAAGGGCAGTGGTAGGAAGTATTAATTTAGATTATAGAAGCTTGTACTTGCATTTTGAATGCGCGGCTTATATGTATAATAATCCAGCAGTAAAGACGGTGGAAGAAGATTTTAATAACACTCTTAAGAGTTGTATAGAAATAACCCTTTTAGATTGTAAAAAATATAACATATTTAAGAAATGGGCTGGCAAGCTATTAAGACTTGTAGCACCTTTGATGTAGGAGGAATATAGACATGACAAAGATTGATATTATATCAGGCTTTTTAGGAGCCGGTAAAACAACACTTATTAAGAAGCTTATTGACCAGGGCTTTAAGAGTGAGAAGCTTGTGCTTATTGAAAATGAATTTGGTGAGATAGGTATAGATGGTGGATTTTTAAAGGATGCTGGTGTAGAGATTAACGAGATGAATTCAGGCTGTATATGCTGTTCTCTAGTTGGAGATTTTGGCAAAGCATTACATCAGGTATTAGAGGATTATGTACCAGACAGAATTATAATAGAGCCTTCTGGTGTTGGTAAATTATCAGATGTAATTAAGGCAGTAGAACAGGTATTAGTACCAGGTGAGGTAGAGCTTAATAGCTTAGTGGTAGTAGTAGATGCATTGAAGTGCAAGATGTATATGAAGAATTTTGGCGAGTTTTTTAATAATCAGGTAGATAGTGCTAAGACTATAATTCTTAGTAGAACTAAGAATCAACCTCAGGATAAATTAGAAGCTACAGTTGATCTACTTAGAGAACATAATGAAAAGGCTACTATTATAACTACAGATTGGAATGATATTGATGGAAAACAAATAGTAGAAGCTATGGAGCATGGCGATACTGTTATAGAAGATATCATGGCTGAATTAGATATATGCCCTACTTGTGGTGGACACCACGACCACCATCATCATGAGGCAGGAGAAGAGTGCTGCTGCGGACATCACCACGATCATGACCACGAGGAGCATAAGCATCATCATCACTATGCAGACGA
>CAZOUU010000130.1:0-2214 GCA_964583045.1 uncultured Lachnospiraceae bacterium
TATGCGAAGAAATTGCGAAGAGAACATAGTTTACGCTTTATAGAACGTTCTCCGTTGGTATATTCACGACCATCCTTTATATAATATTTCAAATACTCCAAATATTCCTCAATATCTTCAGCAGAGAGATTATTAAGTACCTGGAGAGTTATATCCATTAATGTTTTATCTTTTAACGTAGGATTTGTTACTAATAGAAATTCAAAAAAAGTACGAATGTCTCTAGCATAACCTATACGGGTTCTAGATGCAGTAACTTGCTCAATACCTCTGAAATATATTTTTAAATACTGTGGCATATCTGATAAAAGATTTCTAAGTGTAATTGTATTATTAATATTAACTTGTTCACCATATGTATGTTCAGCCATTATAAAATCCTCCTAATATATTATATCATTCCAGATGTTGCAGCTTTTTCGTAAAACTATGGTTTCGCGAATAGTTCAATTTCTCTTAGTATACTCTTTTAACACTCTTTCGTCAAGTATATTTCCTCAAAATCACATTAAACAAATTACTAATTATCTTAGAAATTAATAAGACTAACTATGCTTCTTACTTTAACATAGTTAGTCTTATTAGTTTGTATTTGATTTACTTTAATAATTATGTATGCAGGTTCGCTTTAACAATTATATACGGTTTGTTTTTGGATTTACTTTTTACGCAAGTTAATAATATTATATTATCGGTTATTCCATCTTTATTATATGTAACTTCATTCATATCAGTTATTGTACCTACATAAATCACATCATAATTGTAATATACATTATTTTTCATTATTGTTATGGTATCACCTAAAGTTACTTCCTCTAATCTATTAAAAGAATGTCCATATACTCTAGATTGATGACCTAATATTACATAATCTCCTGTTCCATAAGTCATATCAGATTTCCCTGTTACAAAGAAATATTTAGACAAATTATAATCCATATCACCACCAGATATTATGGGGTATTTCATATTTATTTTATCTATTATAACTATAGCATCTATTTCTCCCATATAAGCCTTATTTACATCTTTCCTTGTATTATATTGCGTAATGCTATATTCTTCCAAATATTGAGAAATACAGCTATTATCAGCTATATTTATATCTTTTTCGTATTCATCTACAGCTTGTTCTATGTTATATTGGGTCTCTTCTATGCCTTTTTTAATATTTATACTATATAATATACCTATTAATGTGGTGCTTAGTATTACTATAGCTATACATCTTATTACATATTGTTTTACCATAGGTTAATGCTTCCATAATATATTAAGTATATCTAACTTAGATAATCTCTTTTTGTTTCTTCTAGGAATGGTCTTATTAATATCCTTCAATATGGCTTCATTAGGATTATGTCTATCTCTAGATTTATATTTGTCTAATAAAACTATACTTATAGCAGAAAAAATCAAAAATACTCCTACACTAGTTAACATAATAATATTATAGTTATCATATATGCCTAGTTTTTTCTCTTCCGGTGTATCAGTTTCAGATAAAACAATATTTTTGTAATTTTTAATAGGTGAATCTTTATATAGTTCTATTATATTTTCAACATTGTTGCCGGCATATAATTTAAACTCATATATATCATCTATTAAAGAATAACCTTCAGGTGCATCTAATTCCTTAATATAATATTCTCCATCTAAGTAATTTCCAGAAAAAGCTACAATGCCCTCTTCATCTGTTCTTGCTAAACCCACTAAGGTTTCCTTTTTTATTAACACATTATCATTTTCATCTAAAAAAGTCTGATTAGTATATAATCCGAATAATACATTGCGTAAAGGCGCTTCTTCTATTTCACCCTCTTCATTTGTATGTACTCCTACTTTATATAATTTAATTGTACTAGTTACACCATCATTATGAACAGATATATTTCGCGTAACCTTAACATTTTCTTCACCTGCTTCCAGATAAACTTCATATGATAGCTCTGACAATACTAATCCTGATTGAGTAGATATCTCTTTAATAATGTATTTCTTATCTGCAACTAATTTAGGAGACACAGCATAACCTTTTTCATCAGTTACTATATCTGCAATTAAATTATTATCTTCGTCATATATTTGAAATTTTACATTTTTAATAGGAGCTGCAGATAGCTTACCATATCCCATTTGAGCAGTATTAATCTCATTATCAATCACGTAACTGGTATCCTTATATTCCGTGGAGCCATATATATCTCC
>CAZOUU010000130.1:2224-5175 GCA_964583045.1 uncultured Lachnospiraceae bacterium
TTATATACATTTATGTAGCCATAACTTTTATAATTAATATAATCTATATCATATATATGATTATCATTTAAATCTATATAATCCTTTGCTTTCTCCCAACTCTTGGTACTATTATTATAGTATTCTACTCCTGTTCTCTTTACAGTAAATTTAACTGGTGTACCAACAGAATATGTACTAGGCGCCTTAATCTCTTCTAATTGGTATGTTCCGTATGGAATATTCTGGTACATCATGACATAACCTTCTGAATTAGTAGGAAATTCATCTATGTGTTCAATACCTGATGGAGTTGTATATGATAGGGATATATATTTCTTATTTGTTATATCATATAACTTAAATATAGCACTATTATCTTTTATATGTTCTTTAGTACTTCCATCAATCTTATTCACACGTAGTTTTGCTGCTACTGGTTTATTATATGCATAATAGGTATATATGTCTGGCACATTATTGTTTTTATCATATACTGCTATATCAATAACATCCTGGATGGGATAAGCTATATTCTCTGGATAAGTTGTTTCTCGTAAAATATATTTACCTACATATAAAGGAACCGTTGTTAATGCACCAAATTCATCAGTATATAACTCCTGTTCTCCATTTTCTCCAATTATAATTCTCGCAGAAGCATCAGCCTTTTCCCACATATCATCTGTAATTTTAGAGAAATCTATATCACCTGATTGGGTATCAATAATGTCTGGATATAACTTAGTAAATTCCATATATGAATATAGTGAAAATCCTATTCCTTCAAGACTAAGCTTCTTACTAACCTCTGTGTTATCAAGAAATTTAACTATTCTAAGGCTTTGCAGTATAGGTTTGTCCTCTACATTACAAGTAATATCTACATATGTATCAGTTGTGTTAACTAATTTACTACTATCAATACCTATCTCGTAAGTGTTTTCATCAATATGATAAGCATATTTTGATATATTTCCCTCTTTCCAATCGGATCTGATAGGTGGAGTCTTTTCCTTTATATAGTAAGTACCCACCGGAATATTCTCTATAGTTGCTTTCCCTTCTAAATCTGTGGCAGGAAAAGATATAACTAATTGTTTTTTACTATATAATAATGTATTACTACCATCTGCTGCATATATATCTGCACTTGCATATAACTCATATACTGCGCCAGCTAAAGAAGCCGCTTCTCTAGGTGTACCCATTGAATCTTGTTTCACTATTGTTACATTCCCATATATAGGTGTATTTTCAATACTTATATTACATATTTCCTTACTTGTAACAATGGCATCTCTAACGCTGTAATCTATAACATAGTTATCTTTACTTTTCAATTCCTTTACATAATAAGTACCCACTAACAAATCACTACTTTGAGCATAACCATTCTTATCTGTTGTTATTGTCTCAACTAAATTATTGCATTCTTTATCATTGTATATTCCAAACTCTACATTTGATAATGTTCTATGGGTTATACTATCCTGTTTTTTCACAGATAGCCTACCATAGTCTTCTGTATATATCTTGAAATACGAATTAACATATCTGGCATATACATTACCTATAGCAACAGATTGTATATTATAATCACCAAAAGCAGTAAATACACCATCTCTTATAGGCTTTGTTAATGAAATTACTACAGGATTATCAATTGAACCAATAGGTTTATCTGATGTGATTTTAAGCTTATTACCATCTATTTTGCTTATTTCTAATCCCAATTGATTATTAATATTCATTTTGGTTAGACTACTATATGCTTTATCACCATTAGCATCAATATAATAATTATCATCCGTTAAAATAACTTCATATTTCTTAGTAGCTGCATTATATGTCATCTTATAGCATTCAGCCGAATCTATATCTCTATTAGTGAAACTTGGAGCTAAATTTTTATATTTACCCAGCATAATTATATTATTACAATAAAATAAGTCACCATAACCATCACTACAATTCTTTACTAAGGCATCATAATCTATCTGACCTAGTTTGTACCATATAACCAGTTGTGTAGAAAAATATTTAATCCACCTATCACTTGATATATCAGCCATATCCGTATCTACAGTAATTCCATCTCCATATTCAGCATAACCTAATATATCACTAATCTCTTTCCAACGTTCATTAGGGATAAACCCATGCCATAAATCATCCTCAGTAACTAAATTATTACTAGATAGTGGAGCTGATAGTTCAATACAATAACATAGTTCTTTACTATACAAGACAGAATTAGCATCATATTGATATAGTGCTATAAGCCCCGGTCTAGTATAATATTCCGTTGCAGTCTTATATACCTTAATTCTTTGAGAACCTGCTGCTACTGGATTAAAAAATTTAATTACTGCACCTTCAGGATTAGAGGTTACTATTGTTCCACTTTGCACTATATCTTCTTGTGATCTAATAACAGGACTTTCTTCTTCTCTATATATCTTATCAGATATTCCTATTTTATCTTCATTTTTCTCTACTTGACTACTATTATTTACATTATATTTATCATCCTTAAGATTATTATCCTCCTCGGATACACCACTATCTGTTTCCACAGAACTATCTGTTTTTACTTCTTCTGCATATATAGGTACACAAAAGCTTACTATTGTAAAAGCAATCATAGCTAAGATAACAATATTTCTTAACAAGTATTTTATTTTATTTCTCATATATTTCCTTTCTGCTTATTAATATTACTTTGAAATTAATTTGAATGATTATTCTAGAATAATAATTACATAGATGCTTTTCATATATGGCTCTAACAGTCACAAATAATAGAAAACTATTAGAATACATCATAAATAAACAATAAAAGCAATAGACAGACTGCAGATAATATCCCTTAGTTAAATACCTTTTTACCATAAAATATATTCAAATATAGTACTTAGGAATATGTCTCGCACTGAAATGCGATTGAATAAAACAGAACACAATCACAT
>CAZOUU010000131.1:0-5174 GCA_964583045.1 uncultured Lachnospiraceae bacterium
ACGTAAAATACGTCATTGGAATCTGTTTCATACTCTAACCACGCACCTCTATTAGGTATAACAGTTGAAGAATATAATGTCTTTCCGATCTTATCATGACCTATACCATAATATATACCTGGCGAACGTACTAACTGGCTAACTATAACACGTTCTGCACCATTAATTACAAATGTACCAGTATCAGTCATTAAAGGTAAATCACCCATAAACAAGTCATGTTGATTAAATTCACCTGTCTCTTTGTTGTACAAGCGAACATTTACCTTAAGTGGAGCTGCATATGTGGTATCACGCTCCTTACATTCCTCAATTGAGTATTTGGTATCTTCTCTACATAGCTGGAAATCTAAAAACTCTAGGCTTAATTGACCATGGTAATCAGCTATCGGAGAAATATCATTGAACACTTCTTTTAGTCCTTCATCTAGAAACCATTGATACGAGTTCCTCTGTACTTCTATAAGATTTGGCATCTCAAGTACTTCTTTTTGTCTAGAATAGCTCATTCTAATGCCTTTACCAGATTGTAGTGGACTTATTCTGTTCTTCTTCATTGACGTTTTCACCCCTTGAAATATTAGTATGGATAACACAGACTCTACACTTATTTATAAAATGTATTATTTTCTATGTTAATTGCATCTTAAAGGCCTATCAGCCCATAATAATGACATTTTATTATGTTATCACAGCCGTCAAGTGGTGTCAATACAATTTTTATTTATTTTCAAATCAAGGTATTATATATATCTAAAAATTCATATTCTACTTTTTCAAATTCACTAGTTCTCAAACATATATTACTGCTCATAGCTGGTGGCATAGGTAAGGTAACCTCATTCATCAGCTCCTTTAGCTCGTAATATAGCATATCATCATCTATACTTTTTACTTGTTCTTCTTCCTTAGCTTCTATAGTCTCTAATATATATTTTTTATATATAAGGGACTGCAATACATTTTCAAATTCTATGTAATCCGAAAGATGTCTTTTAAAAGGTCTGGTTATATCTGACATATATGCCTCACTTGCATCATGTAGTAATGCGATTAGCTGAACCTTTTTGGAATAGCCCCTGGCCGCCGCTTCCTTGCTACAATTAATACAATGCTGTCCCACTGAAAAGAATCGATTAGTGTGTCCATTTCCTCTGCACACTAATGATAATGCATGGGCTATATCTTTTATACAGATATCATCCTTGTTAGGCTCCGTCGGTGTAAAATGTATTCCCGTATATGTAGTAATATAATCTCCCATTTACCTACCTCCCAATACTAACTATATATCCACTTCAAAATAATATTATACTATTATATGAGCTTAAGCTTTATCTAATTACTCTTTTTACATCTAGCTGCAATTATAGTAGCTATCATTAGTACAAATCCTATAATCGACAAAATCATTCCTAGCCTAAAGCCTGCTGCCTCATACTCTATAGTTATCTTATGCGTACCCTCACTGATCTTATATCCTAAAAATGCTGTGTTTACTTCTATAATATCTGCTTTACTTCCGTCTACATTTACTATCAGATTATCATCATAAGGAATAGAGGTTATAACATGCTGTTCTTTATCAGCTAGGATTTCTCCTTTATATAGATTCTTATCAGTACTAGCTTCGTCAGTAAATTTTGTCTCTACTAATTCTTCGTAGTTAATAGCTTTAATTGGCATATAATATATCTCTATATCACTGATATGATATTTACCAGGGCTAAGTATTACATTCACATTTTTTTGGTTCTTGACTATATAAAAAGCATACTTAAAATTCGTATTATTATTATAGTATTCGTGATTACGGGCAGTTAGCTTATTTTTCATATTACCTATTGATATAGCTACATCTTCAGCTGTTTTTTTGTTAGCTACCTTACAACTAACAAATACTATACCTGCCGCCTTAGACTTTTCTATAGGAACATTAAGTTCATAGGAGTCCTTAATGTCTATTTTATAACCCATCCCTGTATCATCTATAGCTATACCCTCTTTATCTATATTTGGCAATTTATAATCTACGGAAATCATAGTCTTATCTATATCGGCTTTTACCTTGGTGGCAGTATTACAAGCTGTCTCTGCCGCAATATCATTATCCGTTTCATTCTCTATCACTGCATATTGGGTTAACGCAAGTTGATTATACGGAAAGGTTAATTTCTTATATTGCTCTTCAGCCATTACCTTCGTAGTTGCGTATGTCAAAGGCAGAGCATCTACATTTTTATAGATAGTATATTCACCCTTCGATTCAAGAGCTGTCATACCTTTTTCGTTTCTATTACTCACTACATATTTTATACCCATTAGATCCATAAACAGCGGATTGTAGGACACACTTTGCATCATATAGTTTCTATAGGGCTGCTCAACCTCATAGGTATTAGTTCTAAAATCCATATAAGCCTGATTATAGGTAGAGGAATATATAGATGTAATATCTTGGGATAAACTGTGTATCCTATTTATATTTGCAAGATTCTCGATTCTATCACTATGCTGCTCTATTCTATACTCTCCATCCTCTATAGATTCTATAAGTTCTTCTACATCGCCGTCTAATATATGTTCGTATGCTTCATAATCTATGATCTTATCTGTATTTATAAAGGAATATACATTTATACTTATTAATGCAACCATGGAAAATCCCAGCAATATTTTAGATGATTTGGTAAATATATATATTATAGTTAGGACTACTCCCTCTATAAATATAGCTGTCCAATAATTTCTAGAATAATTTTTTATATTTATACAGACAATTACTAACATTATAATGTAAGGTAATATGCCTATGATTTTCTTTTCACTCTCATTTATACATTTTATATAATATCCTATCCAATATATAACCAGCGGTATAAAAGGTATAAACACTTTACCCTTTAGATATAAGCCTCCGTTAAGAAGGTAATTAAATAGGGGGATAAATAATACTATAATTAAACTTATTCCATATATTTTTTCGTAAAGCTTCTTATAGAGTACACCTGCACATAATGACACTATCGCAATAGTACCTAGGCCCAGGCCATAGCCTGTATATAGTATACTTTTTGTACTAAATGTAGGCAATATATAACTATACCAATGTATAACCGTTCCCGTATCTACAGCAGTTCTATCTCTTAACGCCATAAATGTAGGCACAAGTAACACTCCGCTCATTAGCACCGCTATAAGCATAGGCATTACAAAGCTTATGCCATCTAACAAGAATTGTTTAAATTTGAATTCATTCTTTCTAAAGTATACCAGCATACCATATATAACTAGTGCCAGCATACCACCAATGCTGAAATAAAAGCTGGTCATAATCATAAGGAATACTCCAGCAATTAATAATCCCTTTTTCTTTCCCTGGAAATATCTATCTACCCCATATAATGCCATAATCATAAAAGGCATATAGCTAACAAACATAATATGAATATAGCTATGATATATAATAGGTACTGCAAATATATACATACACGCTAATACAAAGCTTAGATTTTTAGAAAATTCATTATGAAGTAACCATCTATATAATAGAACTGCTCCGATTCCAATGCCTATAAGACTTACTATCATAATGTAGTTATCCATTCTAACAAATGGCAACGCATAAGATATCAGTATAATAGGATTAAACAGTCCATAATATGCAAAATTGTATATGTTTTGTCCACCACCTATATTCGGTGCAAACTGCGGAAATATATTGCCTGTAGCATAAAATAATCTTCTAAAATAGTCTGGTATAACACTATGCTGGTCAAGCCAATCTAGATTTCCTCCAAATATGTGATATCGTCCAAAGAAACATATACCTATAATTAGCACTATTATAGCAAGAGCTATTTCTCTTATATGCCTTTCATTACTTCTATTCATCATCACTAGTCTCTCTTAATATATATAATGGACGTCTTCTTGCTTCATTGTATGTCTTAAGCATATAGTCACTTAATATGCCTGTACATATAAGCTGTATTCCACTAAGGAACAGTACAATGCTAGTAGCCATCTTCCAACCGCTCATCATCTGGTGATCTATTTTTATCTCATATAAAATAATGCACATCATAACTAAGGCTGCTATAGTGAATATAGCACCTAATATAATTGCACAGGTAAGTGGCACAGTGGAAAATTCAGTTATACCTACTAAGGAATATTTAAACAGCTGTGACATAGACCACTTAGTATCCCCTGCTACTCTCTCTACGTTTTTAAAATCTATCCACTTGGTTTTAAAACCAACCCATTCAAAAATACCCTTTGAAAATCTATTTTTCTCGCCAACCCGTAGTACCGCTTCAACCATTCTTCGTTTCATAAGTCTGTAGTCTCTAGCTCCACTAACCAGCTTTACTTCCGTCACTTTATTAACGCACTTATAAAACGCTCTAGATAATAAGGATCTAATGAAAGGCTCTCCTTCTCTATCTGTTCTGCGAGTAGCTACATTGTCGTAGTCTTCTTCTTTTAATGTCCTATACATCTCAGGCAATAAAGCTGGTGGGTCCTGTAAATCAGCATCCATAATCGCTACATAATTACCCTTAGCTTCTTCTAATCCAGCAAACATAGCTGATTCTTTTCCAAAATTTCTAGAAAAGGATAAATACTTACATCTACTGTCTCTTTTGTTCATATCCTTTAATAATTTAATGGTATTATCGCTAGAACCATCATCTACAAATATTATCTCGAACTCTACCTCCGACATATCCCTCATTACTTTGTTCATCTCTTGATAGTATGCTTCTAGCACCTCTTCTTCATTATAACATGGTACTACTACGCTTATCTTTTCCATATTTTCATCATCCTTCGTACATACATTATATTACAACATACACATACTACTCCTTATTAATTATAAATATATTACTTAATTCTGTATTTTTTATAACATTTTATGTCACTTATAAAAAAGTCACGACCTTCATGTTGAAAATCGTGACTTCTAAGTATAACAGTTAAATTAATCGGATTAAATTACTTTAATGTAACCTTAGCACCCTCTGCTTCTAACTTAGCCTTGATGTCCTCAGCCTCAGCCTTTGAAGCACCTTCTTTAACTGTCTTAGGAGCACCATCAACTAATTCCTTAGCTTCCTTAAGTCCAAGGCCAGTGATTTCACGAACAACCTTGATAACCTTAACCT
>CAZOUU010000132.1:0-5123 GCA_964583045.1 uncultured Lachnospiraceae bacterium
ATTACAGGCTGAGTTGCTAGAAGGTAAATTAGATATAGTGGCGGATATGGCTAGCGAGCAAGAAGAAAAGGGTGCAAGCATACTGGATATAAATATGGGTATGAATGGCGTGGATGAGAAGGAAATGATGCTTAAGACCATATATGAAGTAACTAATGTGGTTAATTTACCATTGTGTATTGACTCTAGCTATGTAGAGGTTATAGAAGCAGCTCTTAGAATATATCCAGGTAGGGCGCTTATTAATTCTATTTCTTTAGAGAAAGAAAAGATAGATAGGCTGCTACCTATAGCAAAGAAATATGGTGCTATGTTTATATTGCTTCCTTTATCTTCAAAGGGACTACCTAAAGATATAGAAGAGAAAAAGAATATTATAAATACTATCTTAGCCAAAGCCTATGACATAGGATTTACAAAGGAAGATATAGTTATAGATGGGTTGGTAGCTACGGTGGGAGCTAATAAAAATGCAGCTATTGAAACCTTAGAGACTATAGAATATTGCAAGAAGGAGCTTGGCATTGCGACTATATGCGGATTATCTAATATATCCTTTGGATTACCAGAGAGAATATTTGTTAATGAGAATTTTCTTACATTAGCTATAGCTAGAGGCTTAACTATGGCTATAGCTAATCCTTCACAGACACTGCTTATGAATGCAGCCTTGGCTACAGACCTATTACTTAATAAAAAGGGCAGTGATATAAGGTATATAGAACATGTGGAGGCTATAGATACCACTGCTTCTGCCAAGAAGAGTTTGGGCGGAATGACAGATTTAAAGGATAAATCTTTAGCATATATAGATGTAATAAAGGGTAATAAAAGAAATATAATAGAGCATGTTAAAGAATTACTAGATAATAAAGTAACTCCTAACGACATAGTGGAAGCTCATCTCATACCAGCGATTAATGAAGTGGGTATATTGTTTGATAAAAAGATATATTTTTTGCCACAACTAATATCTAGTGCAGAGGCTATGGAGACGGCTATAGATTATTTAGAACCACTTATGAAGAAACGTAGTGCAAAAGAGAAACTCTCTACTATAATTATGGCTACTGTGGAAGGCGATATTCATGATATAGGTAAGAATCTTGTGGTTCTTATGCTTAAGAATTATGGATATGATGTAATAGATTTAGGAAAAGACGTATCAAAAGAGATAATTATAGAGACTGCTAAGAAGGAAAATGCCAGCATTATAGGACTGTCTGCATTAATGACTACTACTATGATGAGAATGAAGGATGTGGTAGAGTATGCTAGGAAACAGAAGGTGACTGCTAAAGTAATTATAGGCGGTGCGGTTATTACTGAGGACTTTGCCAAGGAGATAGGAGCAGATGGATATTCCAAGGATGCTGCAGAGGCAGTTTTAGTTGTTAAAAAACTCCTTGAAAAGTAGTAAAATATTTGACAACATATTCAATAGTTGCTACAATGACAGTTAGGCTAGAAAGAGAAAGAAATGAGAAGAGGAAGGACGAATTTTATCGATGAAGAAAATAGTATTATCACTTTTGGTAGACAATACATCAGGTGTACTTAGTCGTGTGTCCGGATTGTTTAGTCGTAGAGGATACAATATAGATTCGTTATCGGTTGGCGTTACGGAGAATCCTAAGTATTCAAGGATGACAGTGGCAGTTAGCGGAGATGACAGAATATTAGACCAGATTAGAAAGCAGCTTATTAAATTAGAAGATGTGGTAGATATAGTAGAGCTTAAAGAAGGTTCCTCTGTATGCCGTGAACTAGTATTAGTAAAGGTTAAGGCTAATAGAGATGAGAAACAACAGATTATAGCTATTACAGATGTATTTAGAGCTAAGGTAGTAGATGTATCTAAGGATTCTCTTATGATAGAGTTAACAGGAAATATTAATAAAATAGATGCTTTCTTAGGACTACTTGATGGTTTCGACATAGAGAGATTAGTAAGAACTGGTTTAACAGGTCTTATGAGAGGTAACTTAAGCTTTGAAGAGTAATTACTTTATAAAGTAATGACTATATATAATCCGGATTTGACTACATATAAGTGGACAGGATTAAAAAATTTATTTAGGAGGATTTTTTATTATGGCAAAGATTTTTTATCAAGAAGATTGTAATCTATCATTATTAGATGGCAAGACTATCGCCGTAATTGGTTACGGTAGCCAAGGTCATGCACATGCGTTAAACGCAAAGGAGTCAGGTGCTAACGTAATTATCGGTTTATACGAAGGCAGTAAATCATGGGCTAAGGCAGAAGCTCAAGGCTTTGAAGTATACACAGCAGCAGAAGCAGCTAAAAAAGCTGATATTATAATGATTCTTATTAATGATGAGAAGCAAGCAGCTATGTACAAGAAGGATATAGCTCCTAACCTAGAGGCTGGTAATATGTTAATGTTCGCTCATGGCTTCGCTATTCATTTTGGACAAATAGTACCACCTGCTGATGTAGATGTTACAATGATCGCACCTAAGGGACCAGGTCATACAGTACGTAGTGAGTATCAAGCAGGCAAGGGTGTTCCTTGTTTAGTAGCAGTAGAGCAGGATGCAACTGGCAAAGCACAGGATATGGCTTTAGCATATGCATTAGCAATTGGTGGAGCAAGAGCAGGCGTTCTTGAGACTACATTTAGAACGGAGACAGAGACCGACTTATTTGGTGAGCAAGCAGTTCTTTGTGGTGGTGTTTGTGCTCTTATGCAAGCAGGTTTTGAGACATTAGTAGAAGCAGGCTATGATCCTCGTAATGCATACTTTGAGTGTATTCATGAGATGAAACTTATCGTTGATTTAATCTACCAGTCAGGTTTCGCTGGAATGAGATATTCTATCTCTAATACAGCTGAATATGGTGATTATGTAACAGGACCTAAGCTTGTAACAGAAGAGACAAAGAAGACAATGAAGAAGATTCTTTCTGATATTCAGGATGGTACATTCGCTAAAGAATTCTTACTTGATATGTCTCCAGCAGGACGTCAGGTTCACTTCAAGGCTATGAGAAAGTTAGCTGCAGAGCATCCATCAGAAGCTGTTGGTGCTGAAATCAGAAAGCTTTATAGCTGGAACGATGAATCAAGCAAATTCATTAACAACTAATATTAGGTAGTACATAATAATATAAATAAGGAGTGTAGCACAATTGTGTTACACTCTTTTTATTTAGCTTATTTTATTCTCAATATAATCGATAAATGTTTTGACGGCTCCAGTCGGAGTAACAGATGAGGGATATGCAAAGCATACTTCTCTTTTTTTGATTGCTGAGGGCTGCGGAATCTCAAGTAAAAGGCCGCTGTCAAGTTCACTTGTAACGAATTGCTTAATTACACCGGCAACACCAATGCCTGTCTTTGCAAAATCAATTAATAATTCCATACTATTTAACTCCATAGCGTTATCAGTGTCGATATTCCAACGTGAGAGATAGTAATCAAGATATCGCCTTGTTACATTCTTTTTATCTAGAAGAATGAGATTGGATTTTGATAAAATCTTGTCTTTTCCTATATGTTCACGTTCAAGCAGATTATTAATATATATAGGGTTGGCTACGAAGGTATCTTCAAGCTCAGTGATAGGAATGCAGGTAAACTTCTTATTGTTGCCAGGCTGAACTATGATTCCAATATCAATATCTTTGGTTTCTAGAAGCTTTACAGTTTGAATTGTTGATTGACACTCTATTGTAATCTGTGTGTGTGGATGCAGACTTAGATAATCCTTTAGATATGGCAATAGTACATGCTTACACAGGGTAGAACTGACACCGATCTTAATGTGACCTATTCCAAATTGATTAATATGCTTAATATTCTCTTCACCAGCAGAGATTGTTTCGAAAGCATTTTTAATGTATTCATAGAGCATGGCGCCTTCGCTTGTAAGGGTTATGCCACGCGAATTACGATTAAGAAGAATGGTGTTCAATTCTTCTTCAAGTTTTTTGATGGATTTGCTGACAGCAGGCTGGCTGATGAACAGTTCTTTTGCTGCGTCAGAGATGCTTTCACAGCGCGCAACTACTGAAAATGTATGATATAAACCTAAGGTTGTGTTGTCCATAATTCTCTCCTTTGCATATATAACTATAAGTTATGACTAATATATCTAATATGTATTTGTATTATAACAAGATATGTTGTAAAATACAACTACACAATAACTTATCGCTATAAGTTGAAATTCGTCACTGTTTTTTATTTATGGCAACATATTGAATTTGTTTAAGGAGGATTATAGGCATGGGAATGACTATGACACAAAAAATCTTAGCAGCGCATGCAGGGCTTAATGAAGTTAAAGCTGGTCAGCTTATTGAAGCAGATTTAGACCTTGTACTTGGTAATGATATTACATCACCAGTTGCTATTCATGAGATGGAGAAGATGACAGTAAAGACTGTTTTTGATAAGGATAAGATAGCTCTTGTACCAGATCATTTTGTTCCAAATAAAGATATCAAATCAGCTGAACACTGCAAATGTGTTCGTGAGTTTGCTTGCAAGCATGATATTACTAATTATTTTGAAGTGGGTCAGATGGGAATTGAACATGCACTTCTTCCAGAACAGGGATTAACAGTTGCCGGTGATGTTATTATTGGTGCAGATTCACATACTTGTACATATGGGGCTCTTGGCGCATTTTCAACTGGTGTCGGTTCAACAGATATGGCAGCTGGTATGGCAACAGGTAAAGCTTGGTTTAAAGTTCCATCAGCAATCAAATTCAACCTTATTGGAAAACCATCTAAGTGGGTTAGTGGTAAGGATGTAATTCTTCATATTATTGGAATGATTGGTGTAGATGGTGCTCTTTACAAATCAATGGAATTCGTTGGTGAAGGTATTGCTAATCTTTCAATGGACGACAGATTCACAATTGCTAATATGGCAATTGAAGCAGGTGGAAAGAATGGTATTTTCCCAGTTGATGATTTGGCAAAAGCTTATATGAATGAACATTCAAAACGTCCATATGTAGTATATGAAGCAGATCCAGATGCGGAGTATGATACAGAGTATACAATTGATTTATCAGAATTAAAACCAACAGTAGCATTTCCTCATCTTCCTGAGAATACTCATACAATT
Source organism: uncultured Lachnospiraceae bacterium (assembly GCA_964583045.1). GTDB lineage: Bacteria > Bacillota > Clostridia > Lachnospirales > Lachnospiraceae > JAVBSN01. The sequence continues at coordinate 5,112 of CAZOUU010000132.1, forward strand.
GATGAAATCAAA
>CAZOUU010000133.1:0-5123 GCA_964583045.1 uncultured Lachnospiraceae bacterium
CCTCCTGGTTTTTCTGCCATCTGTCTCATCTTCTTAGATTACCTTACGGCACCTATCTAAAAATCTACAGATGTGATTATTTTATTACCTCGAGTATTATATCACAGTATCTGCCTAGTTACAAGCACTATTTATATTATTTTCGTATATTATGGGCATAGTATCTTAGCTATCTCTTCATATGTATTACCTACCTGTACCTCAAAGGTACCTGTAGATATCTTAGACGCATATCCATTATCTTCTAAATATTTATCAAAGTCTGCATAGTCTGTTATAACTCCCTGACTCTCTAGTATCTTAGCTACAGATGTAGAGGTCATACCTTTGTTTATGGTGAATCCTACCTTAGCACCCTTTTTTACAGCAGCCTCCTCGGTAGTGGCTTTAGCTTCCGTAGTAGACACCTCCTCGGTAGTGGTCTCTTCATTAGTTGTCTCTGTAGTTATCTCAGTAGCCGCCTTAGCTTCGGTAGTTATTTCTTCACTAGCCTCTGTAGCCTTAGAATTTTCTAAAACACTAGACAGCTTATCATCTTCTTTGCCAGCCTCCACCATACCTAATTCTTTGGCTTGCTTTATTATCTCTTCATCCGATATAGTATTAATATTTGTCTTATAGGCCGCAAACAATACAATAGTAGCTAATAATATACCTGCGCCTACACCTCTCATAAACATCTTTAATCTCATAGCTATTCTCCTTGGTATAAATCTACTATTAACTTAACTTCACCTACACCTAAACCTAATTGTTTAGCTATTTCAATAATATTCATACCACTCTTGTGAAGTTCTAACACTATATCATTTACATTTTCACTATCTTCTATATCTGATTCTATCTCTTTCTCCAAGTCCATATCTATAGAATCTATATCTCTAAAATCTTCATCATATTCTTCTATATCCTCTATAGTTAGTTCTTCTATAGCTGTCTTCTTAGCAACAGGCACTTGTACCTTATCAATATCTATTCTATTTACAGCTTCTTTAATATCAGTCTGACTCTCTACTTGCTTATCCGATACCTTGCCAACATCCTCAGTTTTAATAGCAGCAACTGCTTGATGGTACTCTTTCTTTGCTGTATCTACTTCACCCACTAGTGATATAATCTCTTTTTGCTTATCATTTAGCATGCTATATAAAAACATAGCCTCTTTGTGATTATTTTCTATCTCTTCACATACGGTTACTGCATAATCCCCTAATGCCATCATCTTCTCATTAGCACATTTTGATAGTTCATCCTCCGTACCTACAACTATTTCATCTGCATAATCTGCTATAGCTTCACTAATCTTTGATTTAATAATACGTTTTTCCCCATCAGTTAATTCATAAGTATCATCAACCGCTGTTATCCTTGCTTCCTCTGCCTCTTTTACAGACTTCTTTTCTTGTCTGGCTCCTAGTATATAACTAATAACTATACATATTATACCTATTACTAAGAGCACTATTGTAGTTACACTCATCTTCTATTCTCCCATCATATACGTATATCAAAATTAACTCTTGGCGTTTCCTTGGTATCCTCTTTATTATCAGCCTCATTCTTTTTCTTTCTATGTCTACCACCATCACCACTATACTCATTATCGCCCTTTTCCTTGGCGTCATGCTTATAATCTCTAATCTCTACTGTATCTTTTTGTATAACAGTATCACTTTGTTCCTTTACCTCTTTTTCTACCTGGTTAACAGCAACCGATTGATCTGTAAGGGTACGCTGATTATTCTGTTGTTGTACATGTGATACCGTCTCTGTTTGTGGTATAAGCATCTGCATTTCAACTGGTCTAATCATAATGAGAACTCCTCTCTATAACGCAACAAAATACTAATTTGCAATTACTACTGTCTCTTCTTCTAACTTAAACTGACAATGCGCTCTCTCTTCTCTAACATAATGTACTCTGTTAGATATGGTTATCCTTACTCCTGGATACACATTTCCACCAACAATTATTCTACCATCTTTTCTAAGACTAATCAATTCGTCGCACTCAGCAAGTCTATCACTAGCTTGTTTGATTCCTTCATCTATAGTCTTTATCTTAACTCCTGCCTCTGTAAGCAATCTAGTCTGGTCATTATTAAGCTTAAGACCAGCTACTATATGTTTCTTAAACAATGTAAGCATCTGAACCATCTTTATCTTTTCATCATTATATTTTTCTAATTTCTTATCCAACTCTTTCATCTCATCTATAACACTTGCATCTATACCCACTTGAAGATTGGTTATGGTCTCCATCTTATTTCCTACAGATGTAGCCTCTATAATATTCTTTGCTGATATATTTCCACCTATTATAAATGCTTTTCTTCCCTTTACTATAACCTTATCCTTTGAAGATACATTACTATGCAATATAGAACCTGCATTAATGCAGCCCTTAGAAACAGCCGTACCGTTTTGTATGAATTTAGTTACTATATCGTTACCTGCCTGCAACAATCCCTTATTCATACCTTGCATACCCTGTTTTAATACTATACTACCGCCAGCTATTATATTTGCGCCCTCTACAACACCCTTTACCTCTATATCACCTTTAGCCTTAACAGAAAATCCTGTTCTTACATTTCCAGTAACTACTACATTACCTTCGTATTCTATATCTCCAGTGGACGCATCTACATCTGCTGCTACAGTGTAGGTATCTGATACAAATACTGTATCTCCTTCTAGCTTAACATCTCCATCCACTTCACTTATTATCTGTAATCCATCAGCAGATATACTGATATTTCTACCATATTTTAATACGCTGTTCTTTACCTTATGAGGAGCTACCTTGTTGCCATATACATCTATACCTTCCTCACCAGCATCAGCTGGTGTCAAGGTGGCTAACACATCCCCTGTTTTTATCTTTGAAAATATATTTAATTGATGAAAGTCTACAGTACCATCTTCTAGCAGCTTAGGCTGGGCTGTAGGGTTAGTGTTAAAATGATACTCAATAGAAGCACTTTTACCTTCTCTTACAGACTTTCCCTTTGCTATAGCTATGTCTCTACAATACATCTTATTCTTTAATATAGCGTCTAACGTCCTCTCAGATATACCATAATTAATCTTATCTCGAGATAACTCACCCATAATACCCTTTTTATCTAATAACATACCTCCCTTAGAGGCAGGATACAATCTAATATATGCCATCATTCTATCACTTGCTACTCGTACTACAGAGGTCTCATCTATCTCTTGAACCACGTCATCACATAGCTTATACTCTTTATCGCCAGTTAATTCCTTTATTACCCTACCTAATTCAGCCACATTATAATTATATATCTTATGCTTTTCTATATAATCTATGACTTCATTAAGATCTATAGGTTTACCTTCATTTTTAGGTGAATGTAACAATATATAGCAACCATCTTCACGTATATCTATTTTAAAGTATCCGTTAACACTATTATTAGCCATCGTCTTCTCCTATCCCATAAGTATCTCTATGTTATCTCCTAAAAGTCTTTTCATCTTCTGTAATGCCCTGGTATGTAATTGGGACACTCTGGACTCAGATACCTCTAATACTCTACTAACCTCTTTCAATGTTAATTCTTCATAATAGTATAGTAGTACTACCTTACGCTCCTTTTCTGTCAGCCCTTCTAATGCCTCTGCCAATATTCTCTTAAGATCGTTTTGTTCCATAACCTTTTCAGGCTCTGTATCTGCCATATGATTATGATCATTTTTAACATCAGAACCTTGTTCTATAAATTCATCTAGTGAGGTAACATTGGACAATTTAGTCTGTCCCTCCCATACATAATATTCATCTATAGTTATGCCTAATTCTGATGCTATATCCTCATCTGTAGCATTTTTATTAGTATCCTTTTCTATCTTACTTATAGCAGCATCTATCTGTTTTTGCTTTTGTCTAACTGAACGTGGTATCCAATCCATCTTTCTAATCTGATCCAATATAGCACCACGTATTCTAAGACTGGCATAAGTCTCAAACTTAATACCCTTTAAATAGTCAAACTTATCTATAGCATCAATAAGTCCAAATATACCATAGCTTACCAAATCGTCATACTCTACCGTATATCCAAGATACATACTAAGTCTACCTGCAACTAACTTAACTAGTGGCACATATTCTATAATAAGCTTTTCTCTTGTTTCATCATTCTTTAATTTTGAATAATTTTCCCATAATTTATTCTTTTCTGTCACTTCCACTAGTCAACAACCCCTTAACCCTATACCATATGTAAAAATAAATAGTATATTATTTTATTCTTCTTCCTGTGCTTGTGCTTCTTCTTCCTTTTGTCTCTCTAATTCTTCTTCTGCTTGTAGCCTTGCTCTTTCTTCAGCCGCCTTAATAGCTTTATTATTAATAGAACGCAAAGCGTATATAACTATAGTTCCAATCACATAAAATACTATTATAACTATTAATACACGTACTAAAGAATAGGTTAACGGTGTATTCCACATAATACTTACTATACATGTAATTAATGTAGCTACTAACACTATAAATGCTCTTAAATACTTTAGGTCCATCTGCTCTCGTCTCCTACAAATATATTGTTGTATTACCAGCAGATTTCACTAGCAATTTACAATTATCAGGATTAAACACGATAGTTCTTCCGTAATTTAATCCTATATCCTCTGCCAAAATAGGTATGTCATATTTATTCAATATAGTTTTAACTGCTAATATATTTTTCTCACCCACATTGCCAAAGCTAGTATTACTAGAAAAGCTAAACATCTTAGCTCCGCCCGCTATCTTGGCTTTAAGGTGTTCTCTACGAATACCTAATTTATATAATTCTTCGACTAATAAAGCTACACCTGTATCTGCAAATTTAGCTAATTTTGTCTTATCATTTATCTTAGTACTATCTGGTAACATAATGTGAACTAATCCTGCTATCTTTTTATTAGCATCATACAATACTACTCCTACGCAAGAACCAAGCCCTATGGTAGCAATGGTATCTGGTGCTTTACATATCTTAAACTCACCTATACCTACTTTTATTAAATTAGCCATAGTAATCTACTCAACTCCCAACGCTTTATACATCTTATCATAGGAATGAACTTCTGATAACAAGATAATATGA
>CAZOUU010000134.1:0-5111 GCA_964583045.1 uncultured Lachnospiraceae bacterium
GTAAGGTATTTAATGAAAATAGTCGTAATCAGATGGTTGGCGAGGAAAAAGTTATATGCGGACATACTAAGTTTACATTTCCAGGAAGAAAGACTAAGTACTCTAAAAAGAAATATAACTGGATGGATTTTACTGGTATAGACTGGAATCCAGAATTGGAGATAAATGATGAGAAATCTGATTATGTAATGAGCAATGAATTAGATTTTGATAATATGGAAGTGGTAGAAGAGATAGAAAAATGGGGTGAATGGTACCTTAAGGTAACAGGAGTAGACGGCTTTAGATTAGATGATATTAAGAGAATAGGTCATTATTTCTATAGAGACTGGTTACCAAAGATATCAGAAGTAGCTGAAAAGCCGATGTTTTATATGGGAGATTATTGGCATTGGGATGTAAGCAGACTTAACCGATATATAGAGAATACCAAACAGACTATGTCGCTGCTTGATGTGCCACTACATTACAAATTGCATGATGCATCTAAATCACATGGTAATTATGATATGAAAACTATATTAGAGGGTACCTTAGTACAGAGTAATCCATTAAGAGCAGTTACATTTGTGGATAATCATATAACTGTACCAGGAGAGATAAAGCAGTCCATAGTAGAGGAATGGTTTAAGGGGCATGCATATGCACTTATATTATTAAGAGAGAGTGGATATCCTTGTGTATTCTATGGAGATTACTATGGTATGCCTAGTCATAAGCTAAAACCTATGAAGAAGATGCTAGATCAATTTATGAAGCTTCGAAAGAAGAACGCTTATGGAGTTACTCATGATTATTTTGATGATAGCAGTGTAATAGGCTGGACTAGAGAAGGCGATGCGGACCATAAGGACTCGGGACTTGCTGTAGTTATGTCAGATGGTATAAGTGGTACAAAGCGTATGTATATAGGAAGAAATTTTGCAGGTACACATTTTGTAGATGCTCTCGGAAATGCAAAATACAACATTAAGATAGATGACGAAGGCTATGGAGAATTCTATTGTAACAGAGCCTCGGTATCTGTATGGATTAAAAAGGATTGCAAATAGACTTAAAATGTATTATTATATAGGTACTTTAACACAGTAAAATTTTACAGTGTTACATTGATAATACGAATATGTAGAGGTGCAATTATGGGAAAAAGTGTAAGGACAGATGGCGTAAAGGAATTATTTCAAGCTATACTTACTCTAGAAAATGAAGAAGAGTGCTTTGATTTTTTTGAAGATGTATGTACAGTAAATGAATTGCTATCCTTGGCACAGAGATTTGAAGTGGCAAAGATGCTGCGAGATAAACATACTTACTCAGATGTTGCAGATAAGACTGGTGCATCAACAGCCACTATTAGTAGAGTTAATAGATCGCTTAATTATGGCAAGGATGGTTACGAATTGGTATTTGACAGAATGAAGAAGAATTAGATATAGCTAGATGTGTTGAAAGAGGTGCAGGATGGATAACAATATGAGCATAGAGGATATGAAAAAGTTTATAAATGATTGGCAGCATCTAGATTATATAATACCAAGTGATATACCAAGTATACAGTTATATATGGATCAAGTGACAACATTTATGGATAAACAGCTAGTAAGTAATAAGAGAACTGATGAAGATAAGATACTTACTAAGACAATGATTAATAATTATACAAAGAACAACTTATTACCACCACCAGATAAGAAGAAATATTCTAAGAATCATATTATATTACTTATATATATATATTATCTTAAGAATTTTATATCCATTACGGATATTAAAAGTTTATTAGAACCAATGATAGATACTTACTTTGATGATGGAACAGATGCTGATGCATTATTTAAGATATATGAAACAGTATTTGAATTAGAGACTACTCATCATAATTCTGTAGCTAAGGGTGTATACGAATGCAAATGTCTTGCCGAGAGTAAGTTCCCAGAAGCAGATGACAAATATCTACACGATATAGCATTTATATTAGTTATGAGCTATGATATATATCTTAAGAAACAGATTATAGAAAGTATGATAGATAAGATGGTAGAGGCAAGACCAGCTAAAGACACAGGCAGTGAGAAGATTAAAGAAAAACCTGCTAATGATAAAAGCAAGGATAAGGCTAAAACTAAATAATTTCCTGATAATAAAGATGGAGAAACGGTAATGTTTCGCCATCTTTTTGCATATAATTAAAGTACTATAGGCTAAGGCGGTGGTAGTATGTTTGATTATATAAAGATAGATTTTAGCGAAGATGCACAGACAGGATTTAAAAGGATTATTAGTAGAATTATACCAAGGTCTATAAAACAATGGATTATATATACCGAAAAAAGAATAAAAGTAGATATAGATTATATAGGTGAATTTTCTGGTGGGATTTTCAGAATGCCATTTATCCTAGAGGATATGCCACAGGTTACAGAAAAGACTTTTAAGAAGCTAATAAATTATATATATAAATCAGTAGACGCAGGAAAATGTGGTATAAGTATGAACCCAGAGATGAAAATGTATTTTGATATAATATATAAGGATTATCGCAAAGAATTTTATGTATGTATAATAGATGAGCTGATTAGAAGGATAGTAGAGGATAAAAAGCTTATAAAGGCAGAGACAGCTATTACTATAATAGATGGAGAAGAAAAAGAGGAGGATACCAGAAAGGTATTAGTCACCTTGGGAGAATAGTACAATCATATACAGCTTATTACAAAAAGGGTAGATATGTATGAATATGAGCTAGAAGATTTATACGTAAATAGAGGGCTTATAGTAATGGTTAATCCTACTGATAACAAAACTGCCAGAGAACAGATGGATAGAAATATATCCATTAATCTGGATAGAAAAAATTATAATAATTTTTTGATGGCTAAAGAGGGAGAGGTAATATTTGACTTGACGGGTAATAAGAAGGATATAGCTAGAATAAGAAATATGAATAGAAAAATATTCGTATATGAGGATGGTATATTTAAAAGCTTAAAGATGGTGGTGGATGTGGATTTACTAAGTCAGATGTATATAAAAGGTAATTTCTGTAGAAATTCCGATATTTTCAGTACTTATTTCATTGAGTTAGAGGGATTTTTATGATATCATTAAAAAGAGTATGAAGAAAAGAGGTATGATGTGGAATTAATTAATGGAATAAAAGAGCGTAGAAGTATAAGAAAATATAGTGATAAGGTGATAAGTCATGAGGTTATAGAGGAGATAGTAGCAACAGCAGCTTATGCGCCATCGTGGAAGAATAGTCAGACAGCTAGATATATCGTAGTAGAGACAGAAGCTATAAAGAAAAAGATAGCTGAAGAATGTGTATTAGGATTTGAGTATAATACTAAGACCTTGATGGGAGCAGATAAGATAGTATTAGTTACTACAGTAACTGGTAGATGTGGATATGAAAAGGATGGTTCTTTTAGTACACCTAAGGGCGATAGTTGGGAGATGTTTGATGCCGGTGTTGCTGCACAGACATTTTGCCTTGCTGCGCATGAAAAGGGAGTAGGAACTGTAATTATGGGAATATTTGATGGAAGCAAATTAGCTGAGGTTGCCAATATACCAGAGGGACAAGTAGTATCGGCTATTATAAGTATGGGATATCCTAAGTTTGTACCAGAGACACCAGCGAGAAAGAGCGTAGAAGAGTTAGTAAGTTATAAATAGATAATATAGATTACATAGAGTATTATTTATATAAGATTTATATAGTGACATTTACTATATTATAATAAAGAAAAGTCCTTGACTGTCCTAGACATATATGGTATTCTATACGTTGCGATGGAAAAGGTCTTTTTTTTATGCCATAAATTTGGAATAGATAGAGGATTTTTAACAACAGAATAGTATTCTGGAAGTGAAATTTAATAAGATGGAGGTGGATAGTTGTGCGCACAAAGATAACATTGGCATGTACAGAGTGTAAACAGCGTAATTACAATACTACAAAGGATAAGAGAAATCATCCTGATAGGATGGAAACAAAGAAATACTGTAAGTTCTGCAAGGCACATACATTGCACAAAGAGACTAAGTAATCAGGTTGAGATAAGGAAGTGACTATATGGGAAATAATGATGAAAAATCAACAGAGCTAAAGAGAAGTAAGTTACAAGAACTTCAAGGCGAGTTCCATAAGATTACATGGCCTGATAGAAAGTCATTGATTAAGATGTCCATATTGGTTATGGTTAGCGCAATTATACTAGGTGGAGTTATAGCTTGCCTAGACTTAATTATTAATGCCGGTATGAAATTAATCATAGGATAGGGTTGGTGAGTATATGTCAGAGATGAATTTAGAGACAGTTGATACTAATGGTAGCGTAGAGACAGCACCAGAGGGTACAGAGTCAACAAAAGCAAATTGGTATGTAGTTCATACCTATTCAGGTTATGAGAACAAAGTAAAAGCTGATATTGAAAAAACTATCGAGAATAGAAAACTTCAAGATCAGATGTTAGAAGTATTAGTTCCACTTCAGGATGTTATTGAGATGAAAGATGGTGTAAGAAAGCAAGTATCCAAGAAATTATTCCCTGGATATGTATTACTTCACATGATTATGAATGATGCCACTTGGTATGTAGTTCGTAATACAAGAGGTGTTACAGGCTTTGTAGGACCAGGATCAAAACCAGTACCACTTACTGAAGGTGAGATGAAATCACTAGGAATTAAAGCACCTACATTAGAGATTGATGTAGAAGTAGGCGATGCCGTTAAGGTAGTAGCTGGAGCTTGGGAAGGTACTATAGGAGTAGTTAAAGCTATTAGTACTCACAAACAGACAGTAGCCATCGATGTTGAGATGTTTGGACAAGCAACTTCAGTTGAGATAGGATTCGCAGATATTCAAAAATTAAGCTAATAAGTCAATGTGGGAGGGAAAATCCCGACAAACCACAGTTTACAGGAGGTACGCTATCATGGCGAAAAAAGTAGAAGGTTATATCAAATTACAGATTCCAGCAGGAAAGGCAACACCAGCACCACCAGTTGGACCAGCACTTGGACAACATGGTGTTAATATTGTTCAGTTTACAAAAGAGTTTAATGCAAAGACAGCAGATCAATCAGGTATGATTATACCAGT